>CAZNTS010000050.1:0-2715 GCA_964576045.1 uncultured Nitrospiraceae bacterium
GTTTCGCAGATAGAGTCTCATCTCCTCACCAGGTCATACGAAGGTTTTTTGAAGAAGGGAAGGATCAAAGGAAGGAGATGAAGGGTCTTGACGGGGCTGGCAGAAAATTTCGAGGACAATTCTAAGGTTTTTTGTAAAAAAGAGGTCTTTGAAAAAAAGTTCTGGGACTTAAGGCATTACCTGACGTGGGAATGTGCGGAAGGCGGTAATTATCGGTTCCCCGGGCATAGCAGGTGATAATACTGAAGTCTCCGGAAGAGATTGGACGGATGGCTCGATGCTGCCGCATAGTGGCTGAGACGCTCAAGGACATTGAAGCGATAGTGAAGCCGGGGATTTCGACCAAGGATATCGAAAGACTTGTCGAGAAGGCCATGGCTGCGAAAAGCGCAATTCCGGCGTTTAAGGGATACAGAAATTATCCTTCAAACGTCTGCACGTCGGTCAATGACCAGGTGGTTCATGGCATCCCTTCCGGGTTGATGTTGAATGAAGGGGACGTAATTAGCATAGACCTTGGTGTATATCAGGACGGGTTTTACGGAGACGCGGCAGTCACGCTACCGGTGGGGCGTATAAGCCCGCTATCACAGAGACTCATTGATGTCACGAATGCAGCCCTTTTTATCGGAATCGAGCAAGCGAGGCCGGGCAATAGGGTATCTGATATTTCATACGCGATCCAGAGACATGTGGAGTCCAACGGCTTTTCTGTGGTAAGGGCTTTCGTAGGTCATGGAATAGGCAGATCCTTGCATGAAGAACCGCAGGTGCCTAATTTCGGTGAGCCGGGCCATGGGCCGAGGCTGAAGGAAGGGATGACTCTGGCCATCGAGCCTATGGTGAACGTAGGTAGCTATGAAGTGGAGATCCTTGACGATGGATGGACTGCGGTTACCGCAGATGGGAGCCTTTCGGCCCACTGGGAACATACAGTGGTGATAACGAGAAACGGTGCGGGAATCTTGACTAAGATAGATTGATATTCTTATAATACTAATTTAATGCCAAAGGAAGAAAGTATAGAAGTACAGGGGACTATTGTGGAGACGCTCCCCAATGCAATGTTCAGGGTAGAACTTGAAAACGGCAAGGTGATCCTTGCTTATGTATCCGGTAAGATGAGAATGCATTTCATTAAGATTCTACCCGGTGACAAGGTGACGGTTGAATTGTCCCCCTATGACCTTACTAAAGGCAGAATAACTTACAGGTTTAAATAGGACCTGACTCGCATATGATTCGGGCAAATGGAAAGGGGATTCGAGTTTCGTATTTTGAATATTGACTTCTGATAAAGGTGGAAAAGTTATGAAGGTTATGTCGTCAGTAAAGCCGAAGTGTTCAAAATGTAAAGTCGTAAGAAGAAAGGGTGTTATCAGGATTATCTGTGAAAACCCCAGACACAAACAGAGACAGGGATAGGAGGATCGATGGCGAGAATCGCTGGAACTGATTTGCCCAAGAACGAACGGATAGAGATCGGACTTACCAGGATATTCGGTATCGGGAGAGCACTGTCCCAAAGAATACTTGCCGAGACAGGGGTCAATCCCGATGTGAGAGTAAAAGATCTGAAGGATGAGGACATAGTAAAAATAAGGAATGTTATCGACAGAGACTACAAAGTGGAAGGTGACCTCAGACGAGAGGTGAGCATGAATGTAAAGAGACTCGTCGATATTGGTTGCTATAAAGGATCGAGACATCGCCTCGGCCTCCCCGTGCACGGACAGAGGACGAAGACCAACGCCCGTACGCGAAGGGGTCCGCGAAAGCTGGTGGTGGGCAAGAAGAAGGAGGCATAACGCACATGGCTCAGAGAAAGAAGACTTCCAAGAGAGAAAAGAAGATTATCAACGTTGGTTCTGCCCATATTCAGGCGACCTTCAACAATACTATAGTTACAATTACGGACCAGAACGGCAACGTGGTTGCGTGGTCAAGTTCGGGTAGCTTGGGGTTCAAGGGGTCGAGAAAAGGAACCCCATACGCTGCTCAAATGGCTGCGGAAGCTGCTGCAAAGAAGGCTATGGACTTTGGCATGAAGCAGTTGGATGTCTTTGTGAAGGGGCCTGGTGCCGGAAGAGAGTCTGCTATCAGGGCCTTGCAGGCCGCAGGACTGGACATCAATCTGATTAAAGATGTTACACCGGTTCCTCATAACGGGTGCAGACCCCCGAAAAGAAGGAGGGTTTAGGGTGGCAAGATATATAGGAGCGGTTTGCAGGATCTGCAGGAGAGCTGGAGAGAAACTTTACTTCAAGGGCGACCGGTGTTTTACCGAAAAGTGTGGTGTAGAAAGAAGGAAATATGCACCGGGCCAGCATGGTCAGGGACGTGGAAAGCTATCGGATTATGGGGAGCTTTCAGGCGGGAAATGGTCTTTTTCAGGGATTATTGTATACGATGGTATTAGTTAGCGGCGGTTTTTTTATAGCTAATGGCACTCTGGAAGTTTCTGATCTTGCTGTTTATGCTCTGTATATCGGGATTTTTATGAATCCCATTGATGTGTTAATCAATTTTACAGAGCAGTTTCAGAAAGGGTATTCTGGGTTTAAACGTTTTTTAGAAGTTATTAGCACTACGCCGGATATCTTGGAAAAACCGGATGCCGTGCCGCTGACAGATATCAAAGGCCATATTGTTTATAAGGATGTTTCATTTCGGTATCAAAATACAGAAGTGCTGGACGGAGTTAATATCTCCATT
>CAZNTS010000051.1:0-7498 GCA_964576045.1 uncultured Nitrospiraceae bacterium
GGTGAGGGAGAATATGGTCTTTACGATTGAGCCAGGGATCTATCTTGAGGGAGTCGGCGGTGTCCGTATCGAGGACATGGTCCTTGTGACTCGGGAAGGGCGCGAGGTTCTCACAAAGTTACGGAAGAGCCTTGAGGTTATCCGGAAATAGAAATATAATAAATTCTGTCCGGGAGCGGGGAGCCGAAGCAGGATATACGGCGGGGATGTGCGGATAACGGCGGAGACGTCTGGAGAACAAGGAGGACTGCAGTGATCTCGACAAGTGAGTTCAGGAAAGGCGTAAAGATAGAATATAAGGGAGAACCCTGCGAGGTTATCGATTTTCAGCATGTGAAAATGGGAAGGGGCGGGGCCATCGTCAGGACAAAACTAAAAAGCCTGAAAACCGGGAATGTTCTTGAAGACACATTCCGGTCAGGAGAGAAATTCGAAACCCCTCACCTCGAGGAGAAGGAGATGCAGTACCTTTACGTCGACGGGGATTTCCACTACTTCATGGATACCGAGAGTTTCGAGCAGGTCCCCCTCACGGCATCCAAACTTGGCGATGCTAAGAAATTTCTCAAAGAGAATATGAAGGTGAAGATACTGAATTACCGGGGTGAACCCCTTACGGTGGAGCTGCCCACTTTTGTGGAACTCACTGTGGCACAGACCGATCCGGGGTTCAAGGGCGATACAGCATCAGGGGGCTCTAAACCTGCAACACTGGAGACTGGTGCTGTGGTTAAGGTTCCTTTTCATATCAACGAAGGAGATGTGATAAGGATCGACACACGGACTTCCGAATACATCGAGAGGGTTAAATGATGGAAATCGACGACCTGAAAGAACTCATTGCGCTTCTTCAGGACACGGACATCACGGAGATCCAGCTGGAGAAGGAGGGGACTAAAGTTAAGATACGACGGCAGACTTTGTTTCCTCCCCTTGAGGTGCGGACGAAGGCAGCGATGGCTGTCGAGAGGACGAAGGAAACAGAAGAGGATACCCAAAGACTTATCACTATCACGTCTCCCATCGTCGGTACATTCTACCGTGCGCCGTCTCCTGATGCCCCGCCTTTTGTTGATACTGGTACAACAGTCAAGAAGGGGCAGGTGATCTGCATTATCGAGGCGATGAAACTGATGAACGAAATAGAGAGTGAGCTGGAAGGAGTTGTAGTGCGAGCCCTAGTAGAGAACGGTCAGCCCGTGGAATACGGCGAGCCCCTTTTCCTCATAGAGCCGATGTCATGAGGTTGTTCAAGAAGATACTTATCGCCAATAGGGGCGAGATCGCGGTCAGAATCATACGGGCCTGCAGAGAGTTCGGGATAAAGACAGTCGCGGTATATTCAGATATAGAAAAGGATTCGATGCACGTGAGGCTTGCAGACGAGGCGGTATGTATTGGCCCTGCGCAGTCATCCCAAAGTTATCTCAACATCCCCGGTATTCTCAGCGCTGCAGAGATAACTGACTCCGAGGCGGTACATCCCGGCTATGGGTTTCTCGCTGAAAATCCCCATTTCGCGGAGGCATGTCACACCTCTGGTATCACCTTTGTCGGACCTTCGCCCGAAAATATACGTCTGGGCGGAAGCAAGGCGAAGGCGAGACAGGTGATGAAACGCAGGGGGGTGCCGGTGGTGCCTGGCAGCGACGGGCCAGTGGTATCCGAAGATATGGTCCTTAAGGTCGCGAGGAAGATTGGATTCCCCATAATCCTCAAGGCTTCGGCAGGGGGGGGAGGAAAGGGGATGAGGATGGTGAACGAGGAAAAGGACTTGGAACAGGCATTTTATCTGGCCCAGAGGGAGGCCCTTACTGCATTTGGGAACAGTGAACTTTATGTCGAAAAATTTATCCCTGACATGAGGCATGTAGAGGTGCAGATATTGTCGGATGGCAAGGGTAACGTGATACATCTCGGCGAGCGAGACTGCTCGATACAGAGGAGACACCAGAAGCTAATTGAAGAATCCCCTTCACCCATTTCCACAGACAAATTCAGGAAAAAAATCGGCGAGTACGGGATCAGGGCCGCAAAAGCTCTGAAGTACACGAACGTGGGAACGATAGAATTCATCGTGGATTCGGCAGGAGACATCTATTTCATGGAAGTGAATACCAGGGTGCAGGTCGAACACCCGGTGACCGAGGCGGTCACCGGCATAGATATAATTAAGGAGCAGATAAAGCTTGCGGCTGGTCTTCCCCTAGAGTATAAACAGAGCGCGATAAGACCGTCAGGGCATGCGATAGAATGCAGGATAAACGCGGAGGATCCCGAAAGATTCATACCGTGTCCGGGGAAAATAACTTTTTTCTACCAGCCGGGCGGACCAGACGTGAGAGTCGACACCGCAGCATACTGTGGCTGGGTTGTGCCTTCTCAATATGATTCTCTAATCGCCAAGCTTATCGTGCACGGGAAGAACAGGGCAGAAGCAATCAAGACCATGAAAAGAGCGCTGGACGAATTCATCATCGAGGGGATAAGGACTTCAATCCCTTTTCACAAGAAGGTTTTCTCACATCAGGACTTCATAAACGGCGAATTCAACACTGGTTTTGCGGAGAGGGTATTAAGAAACGGTCCGTCCGTTGATCGGGGAGAATAGCTTTGTAGCTGTGGTGCGCTCTTCATGTCAGAAAAGACTTGCACTTCCACGAATCTGCCTCATTACCGACAGACGAGCGAGCAATCTGTCTACGGAAGAGATGGCAATGGCTGCTCTCAGGGCAGGCGTGGTCTGGATCCAATACCGGGAAAAAGAGAAAAGCCGTAGGGAAATGTATCGCGAGGCACTGAGGCTGAGGGAATTGACGCTCGAACACAACGCTACCTTCGTAGTGAATGACCATGCTGACATCGCCCTTGCGGTGAAGGCTGACGGTGTCCATCTGGGGCAAGAAGACTTACCGCTCGCAGAAGCGAGGAGAATACTCGGAAAGAAGATAATCGGGATTTCGACCCATTCCCTATCTGAGGCCTTGGACGCTGCAGCGGGGGGCGCCGACTATATCGGTTTCGGTCCAGTCTTTCTTACAATAACCAAGAACGCTGGGGAGCCCAAGGGCGTGGAGATGGTGCGGGAGATAAAGCGACATGTGAAGATACCCCTAATCGCGATCGGGGGGATATCCTTGGAGAACCTCCCCATTGTTCTCGAAGCTGGAGCTGACGCGGTTGCGGTAGCATCTGCGATCCTTAAGGGAAACCTCTATGAGAATGCGCGATCTTTTGTGATGGGTATAAGGTCCAGGTGAATGAAAGAAGGAAGCGAGAACAGGAAAGAGAAGCGGGTACTGATCCAGCAGGATGTGATTGTCAACATCATAGGGCAAATGCCTTGGACATTTCGGAATACGGGATGTCTATAAACACGCAGAGTGATTTTCTCGTAGGCGCAGCCCTGGAAAGCAAGTTCAGTGTAAACGACACTGTGATTAATCTGAAGGCTGTTGTCCAACACTGTCATCGGAGGATAGGTATCGGAGAGAAATTCCCGAACCTGATACCAGAACGCCGGCCTTTCATTAAGAAGTTCGTTGAGCGGGAAGACACGTCGGCGGCAAGAAGGGCAGGTAAGGAGATTCTCCTCGTGGATGACATCGTACATTTGTGGACTATTTGCATGAATAAGCTTAACTTGCAGGATTTCTCTGTCGTTGACACCTCAAACGGGGTCGAGGCGCTAAAGCAGTTGCAGGAGACGATCCCGGCCTTGGTGGTCTTTGACCTCTGGACGGAAGGTGTCAATGGTTTCAAGATACTCCAGCTTATGCAGTTGAATCCGAATTTCAAGGACATCCCGGTGATTGTACTTTCGATGCAAAGCGTCTCAGCAGATATCCAGAAGGCCTTTGTGCTGGGCGCACGTGCGTATCTGCCCAAAATGATCACAACACCTCTCAAGCTTTCCGAGAAAGCAAAAGCGACAATGTCAGGGATGGGAAATTCATGCTGAAGAGGAGATGATGAAGACAAGGGTTGTCGCTACGTTGTTTCTTGTGCTTTTGTGTGTGTCGGCGGGATGCCAGAAGAAAGAAGAAGTAATTAAGGTGGGAGTGGCAGGACCTATGACCGGCGACCAGGCAAAGATGGGAACTGATTTCAAGAACGGGGTGAGCCTTGCGATAGAGGAATGGAATGCAAAGGGAGGGCTCCTGGGGAAGAAGATATCTCTTTTAGAGGCGGACGACCAGCACGACCCCAAGCAAGCGGTTTCTGTGGCGAACAAGGCAGTGAACGAGGGGGTGGTCGGTTTGATAGGACACTTCAATTCCAGCTGTTCCATTCCCGCATCCGACGTCTATAACCGTGCCGGGATCCCGATGATTACACCCGGTTCGACGAATCCTCAGTTGACGGAGAAAGGTTACCGCGGGATATTCAGGGTCTGCGGCAGGGACGACCAGCAGGGAAAGGTAGGCGCCGAGTTTGTCGCAGAAAAGCTGAGATTGAAGAGTGTTGCGGTGATCCACGATAAGACGACCTACGGACAGGGTCTCGCAGATGAATTTAAGAGGTTCATCAGCGGTAAGGTGGAGGTGGTGTACTATGGCGGCATCATCCAGGGAGACAAGGATTTCAAGACGGTCCTTACTGTTATTAGGGAGAAGAGACCGGAGCTCATTTATTACGGTGGGATATATCCCGAGATGGGTTTGCTTGTGAAACAGGCCAGAGAACTAGGCATCGGAGCCCCATTTATGAGTGGTGACGGCAGCATAGATCCCAAGTTCATCGAGATCGCAGGGCCTAAGGCGGCGGATGGGACATATCTCACATTCAGTCCGGACCCTAGAAACATTCCCACCGCAAAGGTGTTCATAGATGATTATCAGAAGAGGTTCGGCGAGATAGGACCGTACTCCGTATACGCCTACGACGCTGCGAACATCCTTTTTACCGCTATTAAAGAAGCCGGAACAGCTGAGGGCAGGGCGGTCGCGGAAAAACTGCATTCATCAGAGTTCTCCGGTGCCCTCGGAAAGATAAGGTTCGATGAAAAAGGGGACGTCACCGCTTCTCTCTACGTCGTCTGGATTACTCGTGAAGGGCAGTTTATCGAATACTGGAGGCCGGGACTTTAGAGTGACCTCTTTAGCTAAGATGTCATTCTGACGAAGGCCGGACAGGAGACCTCCCAATGCTTTTCCAGCAGCTTATCAACGGACTGACGGTAGGGGGGGTCTATGCCCTCATCGCCCTCGGGTATACCATGGTATACGGCATCCTCGAACTAATCAACTTCGCCCATGGAGAGATTTATATGCTTGGAGCTTACCTCGGGGTTATATTTTTCGCCTTTTTTTCTGCTGCGGGGCTGACGTCTTACAGCCTTTCCCTGTCCCTTGTTCTGACGGTTACCCTGTCGGCTCTCTTTTGTTCGGCGTACGGTTTCACCATGGAGAGGATAGCATACAGGCCCTTGAGGAACGCGCCCAGACTCAGTCCGTTGATAAGCGCCATCGGCGTATCAATATTCCTCCAGAACTATGTTATGCTTACACAAGGTGCGACGGACAAGGTTTTCCCGCATTTGCAAGGGACTGGAGGCTTAACTTTCTTTGGGGCTAGGATTACCTATCTCCAGGTCTGTATTATCCTGGTTTCTTTCTTCCTGATGCTATCCCTGCATCTCTATGTCACGAGAACAAGGATGGGAAAGGCCATGAGGGCTGTGGCTCAGGACAAAGTTATGGCATCCCTTCTTGGCGTTGATATCGATTTGGTGATATCTCTCACCTTTGTTATCGGATCCGGCCTTGCGGCAGTGGCCGGAATAATGGTAGCGATGTATTACGGCCTGGTAAACTATTCTATTGGGTATATTGCCGGTATAAAGGCATTCACCGCTGCGGTACTTGGAGGAATCGGGAGCATTCCAGGTGCGATGTTCGGCGGGATATTCCTTGGACTTGTCGAAAGCATGGGGGCCAGCTATATATCAAGTGAGTACAAGGACGCGTACGCCTTTGCAGTTCTAATAATTGTTCTCCTGATAAAACCGTCGGGTATCTTCGGAATGACGAATGAGGAAAAGGTTTAATTGGAAGGGAGAATCAGTGGCTGATGGATGAGCTGTCACTTGTTATACGCAGATCGTTACTGAGAAGTGTAATGATTTCCTTTTGGTTTGCAATCCTTTTTCTGCCCTTTATGGGACTTCGCGCCTCACTGATTTTTTTTGTTTTACTTTCCCTAGTGCTTTTTTCTGTGGTACTTCTAAGAGGTTACATAAAGATGTCGACGGCACGGTTCCGCTCTGCCGTGCAAAACATATGTGCGTTGAGGCGTTTTGCTCTGGGTTTTTCCGCTGCTCGATATCTCATCATATTCTTTCTTTTGCTTTTTCCGCTGTTTGCGAGGGACTATCTTCTGGATGTTGCAGTCCTTGCCGGAATCTACGTGATCCTAGCTCTCGGGCTCAATATAGTTGTCGGCTTTGCTGGCCTTCTGAATCTGGGTTTTGTGGCGTTCTACGCAGTGGGGGCATATTTGTATGCTCTTCTTAATGTAAAACTCGGTCTTACCTTCTGGCAGGCGCTGCCTCTCTGCCTTGCCTTTACCACTTTATCTGGTTTTGTTCTCGCAATCCCGGCCCTCAGACTGAGGGGCGATTACCTCGCAATCGTCACCTTAGGCTTCGGTGAGATTGTCCGGCTCATACTGAACAATTGGGACGCCCTTACTGGGGGGCCTAACGGAGTGTCCGGAGTCGCACCGCCTTTTCTCCTGGGAATGTCCATGGGCCAACTCAGCAAATATTACTATATCGTTGTAGCTGCCGGATTGCTGACATGTGTGGCGGTGAGGCGTGTAAGGTCATCCAGGATAGGAAGGGCATGGATCGCCATAAGGGAGGACGAGATTGGAGCGTCTTCAATGGGCATAAACACCATGAGGTATAAGCTCTATTCTTTCGCCTTCGGTTCATTTTGGGCTGGTCTGGCGGGTATTCTTTTTGCCGCAAAGATGAGATTTGTGTCCCCGGAGAGCTTTACTTTCATGGAGTCTGTCCTTATTCTCTGCATGGTGATACTTGGCGGTTTGGGAAGCATAGGTGGAGTAATATTGGGTTCAGTCATCCTCGTGATTCTTCCAGAAGTCCTCAGGGAAGTGCAGTCATACAGGATGCTCGCCCTTGGCATGGGACTGATCCTCATGATGATATTTAGGCCGCAGGGAATATTCGGAGGGATGGGAAGAGATGCGCGTTAGAGGTATGATGGGGCAGAATGCACTTTCTTGAAGTCAGGGCATTGACAAAGCACTTTGGAGGGATCAGGGCCCTTGAAGAGGTAAGCTTTAGGGCTAGGAAAGGCGCCATCGTGAGCATTATAGGACCGAACGGCGCAGGAAAGACAACGCTGTTTAATTGTCTTACAGGGCTGACCAGACCGACAAAGGGCAAAATCTCTCTCTCAGGCACTGATATTACGGGCCGCCCCCCCCATAGTGTGGTGGCACTCGGTATTGCAAGGACATTTCAAAACAT
>CAZNTS010000052.1:0-12805 GCA_964576045.1 uncultured Nitrospiraceae bacterium
GAGATTCTGAAGAAAGAAATGGGAAGTTTCAAGATCGGAAAGACCGTCAGAAACCAGGATACTGCGGGATAGAGGCAGCGAGCATGGCTAAGGTTGCGGTTGTCTTTGTGGGCGAAGAGGAGTTCGGGGTCGACATCGGGAAAGTTGTGGAGATCCTGAAGGTGCCGCGCGTCTATCAAATGCCTCAGCTTCCTTCTTTCCTCTCTGGCGTGGCAAACATAAGGGGAGAAGTAATTCCCCTTGTGGATCTCAGGAAGCGTTTCGGGATCACGCCCTCCTTCGCGAAAGAACGTATCGTTGTAGTACGCTCTGAACATGAGAAGGTGGGTATCCTCGTGGATGGAGTAAAGGAGATCATAACCCTTATGCCCGAGGAGACGGTGAATCCGCCCGCGATGTTCAAGGGCTTGAAGACAGAATACATGACGGGTATCGGGAAGAAAGGCGATAGTATAATCATAGTGCTGAATCTCGATACGCTGTTGAGTTCGGAGGAAAGGATACAGGTCGAGACGCTCCAGAAGACCACAGAGGTTCATGATGGAAGAGATGAAAAAAATTCCGGGTGACGATGAGATAGAGGTCAGGAGACGGACGATTCTGGACCAGAAGGGAAAGCCGTCTGAGGTTGCAGTGCCACTTCTGCTAAAGGCTATGGAAGACGCAAGCTGGAGGGTCAGGAAGACCGCGTCGGAGACACTCACGGAGGGATACCCACCAGAACGCTACGTGGGAGGCCTGATCGGGCTTCTCTCCTTGGAAGACAATGCCGGGGCAAGGAACTCTTCGATTGAAACTCTTGTGAAACTAGGGAAGAAGGCGACTTCTTATCTGCTGGAGGCCTTTAACACTCCGAACAGGGACATGAGGAAGTTCATCATTGATATCATTGGAGAAGTTAAGGACAGAAAGGCGTTGCCATTGCTGTTGAAGGCATTGGAGGACGACGATGACAATGTGAGGGCCTCTGCGGTGGAGCACCTCGGGCAGATGGGTGACCCGTCTGTGGTGGACGCTCTTATGGCAATCCTTACGAGCGGGGATCTCTGGACTGCATTTCCGGCTGCTGATGCACTGGGAAGGATAGGGGACAAAAGGGCTATCCCCGCCCTAGTCAGCGCCCTTTCGGTAAAGGCGCTGAGGGAACCTGTGCTCAAGGGTCTCGGGCACCTGTCGGCACCTGAGACCCTTGAGCATGTTGTGCCTTTCCTGAAAGACACCTCGAAGACGATACAGGAGGAAGCGATAAGAACCATCGGCATCTTCTATCACAATGGCGTTTCCGCAGATTTTATCTGTGAGACCATGTCCCGGTTGCATGGGCCCGACATTATCGACAGGCTGGTGCCTCACGCTTGGTCCAAGAAGGCGGATGTTAGAGTGACTGCTATTCTCCTGCTGGGCCTGATGAAGGACGAAAGGGCACTCGGTCCGCTACTTGAGCTTTATACCGAAGAGAGTCTTGTTGAAGATGTAAAGCGAGCACTCATCTTTATAGGAAGGAACAATCCGGGTTCCCTGGTGCCCCTCTTTGATACAGACAACCAGTATCAGAAACGCTTTGTCACTGAGGTTGCGGTGGAAGTCGCGTCGCCCCTATATTTCTCCGTTTTTGAAAAGCTTCTCTCTGAATCCGACGGTCATGTTAGAGCTATTGCCGCTTTAGGTCTTTCGAAAATACATGACAAGAGGGCTGTTGGGCCCATCAAGAAGCTTCTGGCCGACCCCTATATGGATGTGCAGGAGGCAGCGGTCACTGCTTTGAGCAATCTCAGGGAAGCGTTAGATGTTGCTGAATTTGTCCGCTGCCTGAAGGATAGGAACCCTGCGCTCAGGAGAAATGCAGCACTCCTTTTGGGAAGCATCTCTGCAGCAGGTTGCGTCAAAGACCTCGGCTTTGCCCTGAAGGATGAAGATGTCGCTGTAAGGCAGGCAGCGGTACAGGCCCTTTCTTTCCTGAAAACGGATGAATCCGCGCGGTACCTAGGTTCGGCCCTTACAGACGAAGATCCCAATATTAGAGCTTCCTCTGCGCTCAGCTTAGGATCTGTCGAGGGGACGGAGGCCTTGGAGCCGCTCATGCTGTTGCTTTCTGATTCCAATGATACTGTAAGGGTCTCAGCCATCAGGTCACTTGGATTGCTGGGAGATAAGAGGGCTGTGAAGCCTCTCGTTGAGATACTGCGGGACAAAAACGGATTCGTGGTGACAACTGCGATGGAATCTCTTGGTAGACTCGGTGGAGATGACGCGCAATACGCGCTGGTGGCAATGCTCCATTCTGGCGACAAAGAGATACGAAGGACAGCCATCACCTCTCTTTCCGCCTTTGAGGGAACTGACGATCTGGTTCTCCCATTTTTGAATGATCCTGACTGGGCAACAAGGGCTGCGGCCATCGAGGTCCTGGGCAGGAGGCCAACTGACACGATAAGGGCACAGGTCGAGAAGCTTTATGACAGGGAAGAAGACCCTGCGGTTAGAAAGGTGATCGAGGATTTTTTTTATGTTCGATAAGGACGATATCATCCCCCTGGGTGAGGGTGAATTCAGGCTCCTCAGAGACCTGATCAGGGAATACTGCGGGATCTTCTTCGACGACGGTGCGAGGTTTCTCCTGGAGAGGAGGCTTTCGAGAAGGCTCCGGCTTCATCACCTCAGTGACTTTCGGGACTATTACAGACTCCTCCTTTACGACAGGAAGAAGGATGAAGAAATGACCGCTGCGATAGAGGTCCTCACGGTGAACGAAACCTTTTTTTTTCGTGAGAAAAACCAGTTGAAGGCGTTCAGCGATGAGATTCTACCGGAGATAAAGGAAATCAACAAGCAAAAGAAAAGGATCAGGATATGGTCGGCAGGCTGCTCCACTGGGGAAGAGCCTTACACCATCGCGATGCTGATTCTGGAGTACGGGGGACTCTACGGCTGGGACATTGAGATACTGGGTAGTGACATCAACCAGAGGGTACTCGCAGCGGCGCGGCGCGGCATGTACAGGAAAAACTCCTTTAGATCCACGGAGGCATATTTAATGGACAGGTATTTTAAAAAGGAAGGGGACTCCTTTCTCATCTCTGAGGATGTGAAGCGTCTTGTCAGTTTCAGCTGTCTTAATCTACTTGACCCTTTTAAGGTGAGATTCATGGGACAAATGGATGTGATATTCTGCAGGAATGTCATTATTTATTTTGACCACATGGCGAGAAAGAAAGTTGTCGAGAGCTTCTTCGGCAATCTTGTGAAGGGAGGTTACCTTCTGCTGGGACACGCTGAGTCCCTCATCAACATCTCGACCTCCTTTGCCCTCAGGCATCTGAAGAACGACATGGTCTATCAAAAACCCATAACTCAAGGTGCATGCGTCAAATGTTAGGGGCGGTAAAGGTACTTATTGTTGATGATTCTGCATACAGCAGGCAGGCAATCAAGGGGATGCTGGAAGCGGACAGGGGCGTTGAAGTGGTGGGCGTGGCATCCAACGGTGTCGAGGCCATTGCGAAGACGATAAGGCTAAAACCTGATATTATAACTCTCGATTTCGAGATGCCGGAGATGGATGGGTTTAGTTTTCTCAGGTGGGTTATGAAGGAGAGGCCGACCCCAGTAGTAATGATAACCTCCTACTCGGATTCGATGACGGTATTCAAGGCGCTGGAACTTGGGGCTGTGGATTTCATCGCGAAGCCCTCGAGGCGTGCTTCGATGGAGCTCAATGCCATACAGGGTGATCTGCTTCATAAGATAAAAGGTATAAGGGAGCTCAGGATGGAGAAACTGAGCATTTCAAGAAACCTGATCAGCAAAACCCCAGAGAGTGCGGAGCGCACGGGAGATGCGCAGACGGAGGAAGTCTCCTTGCAGGACATGAGAGTGGTTACCATGGGCGCATCCACGGGGGGGCCCACAGCGCTGCAAGTCATTCTCACTTGGCTGCCTTCTAATCTGCCTGCGGCGATCCTTGTCAGCCAGCATATGCCAAAGGGATTTACCAGACCCTTTGCAGAGAGGCTTAACAGGCAGGCCCGCATCAAAGTGAAGGAGGCCTCCGACGGCGATATGGTTGAAGCGGGGAAGGCCCTGATATGTCCCGGCGGCTACCACATGGCGCTGAAAAGAAAGAATAAGGCCGTATGTGTGTCCTTGAGGGAGGTTATTGCCAGTGACAAGTATGCTCCTTCGGTGGATGTCATGATGACCTCTGCGGCGGAGCACTTCGGACCTCAAACAATCGGGGTGATCTTGACCGGCATGGGAGACGACGGGAGGAAAGGAATAGTGGAAATTAGGAATAAAGGCGGGTATACTATAGCTGAGTCGGAGTCCAGCGCCGTAATTTTCGGTATGCCCAATGAGGCAATAAAGACAGGCGCCGTTGACAAGGTATTACCTCTTTATAAAATACCAAATGAAATCAGCACGACCGTAGCTGAAAAAGGGATTAAAGATGGAAAACGAACAGGGCATCACAAGAAAAGTTGACGACTTCCTCGAGATCTTCAAAAAGGGTGAGGAGTTTAGCAAAGAACTTCTTAGGGAGAACGAGAAGCTGCGGTTCAAGGTTGCTCAGCTGGAGGAGGCGAGCAAGGACTCCCTCGGGGAAGAAAAGGTACGGTTCTATGAGGAGCGTATCAATAAACTGAAGGAGGAGATCGATTCCCTCACGGAGAGGTACCTCAGGGTTGAAGAAGAGAACAAGGACTTTGCATCTAAGTACGTGGAGGTGGAGGAGATCAACAATGCGCTTGCGAATCTCTATGTAGCAAGTTACCAGCTTCATTCCACACTGGATTTTGACGAGGTGCTTAGGATTATCATCGAGATCGTGATAAACCTCATTGGCGCAGAGACATTCGCCATTTTGCTCATCGACGAGAAGACTAACGAAATCGTTCCAGTGTCTGCAGAGGGGATCGCCTTGGAGTCGGTGCCTAAAGCCAGGATTGGTGAAGGCATCGTAGGTGCGGTCACCAAGGAAGGGGAGAGCTACTTCGCCGCTGATATAAGCAGGGGGGGAGACGTGGCCAAGGGGGAGCCTATCGTATGCATTCCGCTGAAGATAAAGGAACATGTGATAGGTGCGATTTCCATATTTTCTCTCCTCACTCAAAAAGAGGGTTTTACTAATGTTGACTACGAACTCTTCAACCTCCTTGCAGGACATGCTGCGACGGCGATATTCTCTGCTAGGCTCTACACTCAGTCCGAAAGGAAATTAACTACGATCCAGAGTTTTCTTGAGCTCTTGAAAGAGAAACCGAAGAGATAGGAGGGAAGATGCCGAGTATCCTGGTGGTTGAAGATTCGCCTACTATGAGACAGCTCATTACATTCGCCATGAAGAGGATCCCCAACACGAAGGTCATTGAAGCGACCGACGGGGTGGATGCGCTGAAGAAGCTCTCGTCGGAGAAAGTGGATCTTATCCTCGCGGATATTAATATGCCAGTTATGGATGGGCTCAAGCTCGTGAGTCTTGTGAAAAACAACCAGTCCTATAAGAACATCCCGGTAATTATCATTACCACTGAAGGAGCCAAGGAGGACAAGGAAAGGGCGATGGCCATCGGCGCCGATGCTTATCTTGCCAAGCCTATCCAGACACAGGAACTCATCAAATTGGTGAACTCATTTATTGGCGCCTAACAATACCCAGCTTTTAGCTGTCCGCATGCCGCGAGTATGTCCGGCCCCTTGCTTTTGCGGAGCAATGCAGTAATATTCCCGTCCAGCAGGATGTTTTGGAACCTCCCAATGACGTCATCAGTTGGGCGTCTGAATTTAGAGCCTTTGTAAGGATTGAAAGGGATGAGGTTTACCTTGCAGGGGATTCCCCTCAGCATTTGCACAAGCCTATCCGCGTCCATATCAGTATCGTTCATCCCTTCAAGCAACACGTACTCAAAGGTGATCCTTCTCCTGGGCTCAAGCGGGAAATGCCTGCACGCACTGAGAAGAGATGCAAGGGGATGTTTCCTGTTCACAGGCATGATACTGTCTCTTACTTCATCGGTAGTTGCATTAAGCGATACTGCGAGGTTCACGCGTGGTATCCTGGCTCCTCCCAGTTCCGGAATTTTGGGAGCTATTCCGCAAGTGGAGAGCGTGATCCTTCTCTTTGATATCTTCAAAAGTGTCGTCATTCGCCGGAGAGACTCCACCACTTCATAGAAATTTGCGAGGGGCTCTCCCATGCCCATGAAGACAATATTAGTGATCCTCTGCGGTTCTAGGAGCCTGCCCACGGCGATTACCTGGTCGACAATCTCGTGTGCCTTCAAGTTCCTTCGGAGGTTCATTTTTCCCGTGAGGCAAAAACTGCATTTCATAGCGCATCCAACCTGGGAAGATATGCATAGTGTGAGGCGGCTATTGTCTGAAATGAGGACGCTCTCTATGGCTTCATTGTCTTCGAGTCCGAAGAGGAATTTTTCGGTGCCGTCCACCGAGGTCTGTTTTCTTATGAGGGTTAGATTGCTTATATACGTTTTTTTTGAGAGGTCATCTCTAAGTTCCTTAGAAAATTCGGTGATTTCTCCTACCGACTGGACACGCTTTTCATAGATCCAGTGCAGCAGCTGTCTAGTCCTGAACGATGGAAGCCCCGAATCTCTGACAAGAGACTCTAGTTCCTGTTTAGACAAGGCCTTGAGGTCGGTCTTCGCTATTAGAGACTTTTCATTATTCATGGTAATTGTAAAATATTCTCCATTATACAGTTTCGGCCTTTTATCTGTCCTGGTCCTAAAATAATTGACATAAGGACTGGCGTGCGATAAGGTGGGAGTAAGGGATTCAAACAGCTTATGTGCCTCATGGACCAGTAATATGATTTTCGGCAGGCTGATCCATAGTAAAGATTAGTGGCCGGTCTGCGGCGTGGATTCTTATTATATAAAGCCACCTCGCGAGACGTTATGAGTTTGGTTACCCGTGAACGCGTAGCGCTTCAATGTGCTGATGAGGTCAGGGCTACAGGTGAACCATCTGAGCGAGAGCCCGAAGCCCCTATGTTGAGATTGAAGTTTTCGGTAGACGTGCAAAGTAAGAGTAACCGTAAGCAGCAGAATGCTAATGATCTGCGATTCTGTTCATAGTAGATCATACCTTCGGTTTCCATCGTGTAGAATAGGAAAGTAGAGTATAATGAATTCATGTTCGGCAGAGAACCGGGATCTATCATCCGACCTTTTCTTCCGTGGGCAGAGGACGCGGCAGGAGGGCGGTATACGAAAGGAGGTTTTGATATATGAGTGTGATGTCGAAATCGTTTATCACCTTGCTTTGCATCTCGCTTGTCCTCCTTTTTCTTGTCCCTATTGCGGACGCTAAGTCAAAAGAGGAGATCAATGCCAGTGTTTCGGCCTCCATGACCCGTTTCAAGAAGGAAGTCAAGGGGAGCACTGCGTACCTGAAAGGGGCAAAGGGGGTGCTGGTGATGCCCAACATCACAAAGGCTGGATTTATCGTTGGCGGTACATACGGCCAGGGGGCCCTTATGGTTAATGGCAAGACTGTCGGGTACTATAGCCTGGCAGCAGGTTCTCTGGGGTGGCAGATCGGCGCCCAGCAGTACGACATGGTCATCCTTTTTATGACGGACGAGGCGCTGAACAGGTTTCGCAGAAGTGAGGGCTGGGAAGCGGGCGTCGATGCAGAAGTGACTCTTGTCGAGGTTGGGGCCGATGTAACAGTCGAGACCCTCAGGAGCCAGCATCCAGTTGCCGGTTTTGTCTTCGACCAGAAGGGATTGATGGCGGGCATCTCGATCAAGGGCGCTAAGTTTACCCCAATTCATCCTGATTAGCACTTATTCGCGCGGGGTGATCCTCTGCACCCCGCCTGCGAGGACGGACCAAACTGTGTACATTGTGAGTTACAGGAGGCAGGGACCATGGAGAGCTGGCGTTGTACATGACGCCTTGCTTGTTGATGCTGGTGCGCTGGATCCCGCATCAAAAGGGAACCCGTATACGGTCAAGGGGCTTCTCGAAGCGGGGACGGCGAACGTTGATAGGGTGCTTCAATTTGCCCGGCGCGCCTTTGCAAACGCGGGAAATGGGCTTATCTCTATCGAGGACGTTGAAATCGGGCCGCCTGTTCCAGATCCCGATAAAATAATTTGTCTCGGGCTCAACTACCGTGAGCATGCCACCGAATTGCAGATGGGTGTTGCAAAGGTCCCCACGCTGTTCGCCAAGTTCCGCAATGCTCTGTGTGGCCCCGACAGCTACATCATACTCCCCAAGGTGAGCGCGCAGATCGACTACGAAGGTGAACTGACGGTGGTTATCGGACGGCGCTGCAAAGACGTATCCGAACTAGAAGCGCTCACCTGCGTTGCGGGTTACACCATCATGAATGATGTAAGCGCCCGTGATCTTCAGATGCAGACGAGCCAATGGACGGCGGGTAAGACACTGGATTCATTCGCCCCGACAGGCCCGGGCATCGTTCCTGCCTCCGATATCCCCGATCCGCAGAGATTACAGATTACGACTCGGGTAAATGGCGTTATACTTCAGCAGGGTAACTCATGCGACATGATTTTTCCAGTGAACTTTACAATCGCCTTCCTTAGCTCACTTATGACCCTTGAGCCTGGCGATCTCATCGCAACGGGGACTCCGTCGGGAGTGGGGTTTAAGAGACGGCCTCCTGTCTTTCTCAAGGTCGGCGACGTTGTTGAAGTGGAGATCGAGCGAATCGGCGTGATTCGCAACCAAGTAGTCGGTCCGTCTCGGTTGTGATGTCTCTCTACACATCTATGCGGTCTCAGGCTTTGACCACCTTGCCAGATAGAGTTCTCCCAGGGCCTTCATAACCTTGTGGGCATAGTCGGGGTCCCCTCCGACATAATCAATCAATGCCTTCTCCAGGGTCTTGGTCCTGGCCAGATATTTCTGAAGGACATACGCGCCAGAAGCGATATTGTTGGATATCCGATAGAGATCGTCTTTCTCATGCACAATGCCCCGAGCCTTTAGCTCATCTAGCCAGGCACCGGGCAATATTCCCATAAGGCCTATGGCTCCTTTTCTGCTCTTAACGTTCGGGTTGAAATTGGATTCTACCACGCAGATGGCTAGTATCAGATCAGAGTTGATATTATTCACAGCAGCCCGGTATATCTCATGGAGGACATGCTCAGGCATACCGGAATTGTTTTTCATCCACTCTAGGATAAGAGGATTCATCTCCTCCGCACGCTCAGCCGGTTCAGGGGCGTTCACAGTCCTGTCTGGGTCTCTCGCTGCAAATACCAGTGCGAGCCCGGGTATCACTATCAGGCATAACAGCACTAATGCCGTCAAGAACACTTTCCTTGAGAATCCACCGATATAGCTTTTCATATTGTCTTTTTGCATAATTACCTCCTCAATGCTTCACGCCTGCGCCTGCCTTTTGAATTTCACAGGTGGTTTCCTTATTACTCACGCTTCAGCAACAAGCAAAAGCCTATCTGGATGCTGGTCTTTGTTCCCTGAATTATTGCGGTGTCTCTGTGTCAGAATAATAGGATTGAAAGTAAGAGGGACATCCAGGAAAGGACAATACATATTTAATGTATGCCGAAATTTTAACCTAAGCAGGATGAAAAAGTCAACGCTGCCAACCGACCTTCAAGGAAGAAATAATGATAATAATGCGCAAAAGATTGTGGAGGGGGACTGTGGTCCCCCGGCTTTATGTTCCCATTTCCCAGCTTTTTAGATACTTCTTCTGTTCCATGGTGAGGGTGTCGATCTTTATGTCCATGGCCTTTAGTTTAAGTCTTGCAATCTCCCGGTCGATCTTTTCTGGGACGCTGTAGACTTTCTTATTGAGCCTCCTGGCATTACGCACCATATACTCGGCGCACAGGGCTTGGTTCGCAAAACTCATGTCCATGACTGCCGAAGGATGTCCCTCCGCAGCTGCGAGGTTGATAAGTCTTCCTTCCCCAAGGAGATAGATCCTCTTGCCGTTTCTGAGCGTAAACTCTTCAACGAAATCCCTGATTACTCTCCTTGCCTTGGAGAGTTTCCTGAGACTCTCGATGTCTATTTCGACATTGAAGTGGCCGGTGTTGCATACAATGGCCCCATCCTTCATCAGTCGGAAACAGTCTGTGGAAATCACGTTGATGTCGCCAGTGGCGGTGACGAAGATGTCTCCGATCTTCGCAGCGTCACGAACCTGCATCACCTCATAGCCGTCCATGGTCGCCTCTAGCGCCTTAAGTGGGTCTATCTCAGTAATAATCACCCGCGCTCCGTGCCCCTTAGCCCTCATGGCTACTCCTCTGCCGCACCATCCGTATCCGCTCACAACGAAAACGGAACCGGCAATTAGCCTGTTAGTGGCCCTGATAATCCCGTCCATCGTACTTTGCCCTGTCCCGTAACGGTTATCGAAAAGATGCTTTGTGTAGGCATCGTTAACGGCTATAATGGGGTATTGAAGAGCGCCGTGATCAGCCATCGCTTTCAGACGGATAACCCCTGTCGTGGTCTCCTCTGTCCCGCCGATCACATATTTCAGCAGAGCCCTTGCGTCTTTATGAAGCGTCGATACTACATCTGCGCCGTCGTCCATAGTCACTTGCGGCCTTACCGCCAGGGCGTCCTTGATGTGGCGGTAGTAGGTCTTAGTGTCTTCCCCCTTTATCGCGAAGACCGCTATACCGGAATGCTTGACGAGGGATGCAGCAACATCGTCCTGTGTGCTGAGGGGATTGGATGCACAGAGGGTAATCTGGGCGCCCCCTGCTTGCAGCGTCTCCATGAGACTGGCCGTCTCCGTGGTCACATGGAGACACGCCGTCACTCTGATCCCCTTCAGAGGCTGTTCTATCCTGAACCTCTCCGTAATGCTCTTCAGCACGGGCATTTCCTTGGCGGCCCACTCGATGCGCAGCTTTCCCTTTTTAGCGAGTTGAATATCCTTCACATCGTGCTTAACCACTAATCCTCCTCATAACTCTCTAGAGTCCTGCTTCCTTTTTCAGTGTTTTTGCCTTGTCTGTCTTTTCCCAGGTAAAATCCTCGTCGTCGCGCCCAAAATGTCCATATGCAGCGGTCTTCCTGTAAATAGGCCTTCTGAGATCCAAGGCGTCGATGATCCCTTTGGGCGTCAGAGAGAAATTATTCTTGATCAGCCTCACCATCGCTTCCTGCTCTATTCTGCCTGTCCCGAACGTGTCCACAAGGATCGAGACGGGCTCTGGAACACCAATGGCGTAAGCTATCTGGACCTCAACGCGGTCCGCAATCCCCGCGGCAACAAGGTTCTTTGCGATGTACCTTGACATGTATGCGCCGGAGCGGTCCACCTTTGTGGGATCCTTTCCGGAAAAACAGCCACCGCCGTGACTGCCAACTCCCCCGTAACTGTCGACAATAATCTTCCTGCCAGTAAGTCCCGTGTCTCCCATCGGACCGCCCACTACAAAACGGCCCGTCGGGTTGATATAGTACTTAATGTTATCCTCGTCGAAGAGGTCTGCAGGCAGCACCGGTTTCACCACTTTTTCGATGATATCTTCCTTCATCTCTTTCATCACAACGTCGGGACTGTGTTGCGTTGATACCACGATAGTATCAATCCTGTGCGGCATGCCGTCGCGGTATTCGATGGTCACCTGGGTCTTTCCGTCCGGCCTCAGGTATCCAAGGATGTCCTTCTTTCTCACCTCGGTGAGTTTCATAGCCAGCTTGTGAGCGAGCATGATCGGCATCGGCATCAGTTCCGCCGTTTCGTTGCATGCGAACCCAAACATCAACCCCTGGTCTCCGGCACCACCGGGGTCGACGCCCATGGCTATGTCTGAGGACTGCTCATGGATAGACGTGATTACTGCGCAGGTCTCGTAGTCGAACCCGTACTTGGCCCTCGTGTACCCAATGTCTCTGATAGTCTCCCTCACGATCGACGGTATCTCGACGTAGCAGTTTGTGGTGATCTCTCCGGCGACAAAGGCGAGGCCAGTGGTGACTAGCGTCTCACAGGCGACCCTGGCCAGAGGGTCTTTCGAGATGATCGCGTCCAGGATCGAATCGGAAATCTGGTCGGATATTTTATCTGGATGTCCCTCTGTAACGGACTCAGAGGTAAAATAATAGTTTTTTCTCGACATGACATACCTCCTGAAATGGAATCATATATTCTAATCACTTTTTCTGCTAAAAGGGAAGAGAAAAAAGAAAGATGGTGAGACTGCTATAGGCATTTTCGTTAGCAGGAGGTAGAAGTAGATTTGCAGCCTTTGCGGATAAACGGATGTCAGTTGATGTAGGCGCAAAATGTACCGTCACGGTATCGCTTGAAGGCAACCCTGTAAGAGTTATCTACAGCTCATGGGCCGCGTGGAAGGGCTATAAGTGCCGGAGCAGTGCCGTCTTTCAATGCAGCACTTAAAGACAAGCCGCAAACTGCTAGGTTTCTACCGTATTTGCTGTCTGATGCACAAGTGCGCCGTGGAGGCACTGGCTGTAGACTTATTGATCATGCTCAGACGTAACAGTGTGAGCCGCTTTGCAGGCGGCTACCCTGCTTTTGCTGGGCATTCTGATTCTGGAGAAGCATTGCAAATGGAAAGGTATATCATTTTAGGGTATGTGATGGCCATGGAACCTCAAGCGACTGCCACGACTGTGGAAAGGGCAGAAGCTCAAGGACGGACATGGTGCTCTGTCCTGTTCATGGCCCCATGCATGCAGGTGTCATTGCCTCCCGCAATATGCTAAGGAAGAAAACTTTGGGCTTGGCCGGGCTAGGGCGCAGGTCGTGCATTTGGTCTGTCAGCAAGTGGAACCTCTACCGC
>CAZNTS010000053.1:0-2757 GCA_964576045.1 uncultured Nitrospiraceae bacterium
AACAGATAGAATCAAGGTTCTGTCGTTGAAAGGTATGGTCGTCTGGTCTTTATTGGCTGAAACTAAGAAGATGGAAAGTGGAGAGTACATTCCAATATATAAGGCAGGCATGAGATTTACCGATCTTTCTGAAAAGGACGTCCTTGAGATCGTGGATTTTATAGAAAGGAATAAGGCGCATGAACTTCCTGTACCTCCAGGCAGAAGGATCAGCGTCAGATTCCGCATCAAAGCGAATGAACAGGCAATGTTGCAATTTCCTGACAATTTCGCTGTGAGAGAAGTCAGTCTCGGTGGTATGCTTATTGATTCGGATTACAGTCTGGATGTCGACAGCAGAATACCGATGGAGCTTTATCCCCCTGACTATAGTCCAATCCGCTTTACCGGAAGGGTAGCATCCTGTCGGGTGTTAAGCCCCGACAAATTTGCTATCGGTATTGAAATTCTCGACCTGACCGAGGAAGACCGGAAGGTGCTCGTAGCTCTTATCGGTTCCTGTGAAGCGCCAGAAGCTGATGGCAGCTGCTAAAAGAGAGACGCTTAAATAATTATTATTTGAACTCGTCTTTCACAAACTTCCATGTGAGGGCGACTCATGAGCGGGGTTCACTATAGCATACAAATTTACTGCTTCAGATTACAATGACAAGCAGCTATTTTTAAAGTGATGGTCGACTTTTATAGTAGCACATACCTGTGATCTAATGCGTGACCTTTATAGCCGTGAATATAATAATGCCTAAAAGTATTATCGTAGGAGTCAGCAATGATAAAAGCATTGCCCATGCCCCTGTCCTATGTCCTAAATTGAAAGTCCAACCCGGTGCCGGATTTCTCTTAGGTACTATCCACCTCTTGTCCTTTTTGGAGAAGTAAAATCCAGGCGATGTCCAATTTTCCTGATTCTCCCATTCGGATTGATTGATATCATCAATATCTGGCATAATCCGTCACCACGACATGGTCCATAGTTCTATAATAATACAGCATGGCTGGAAAAAACGGTTGATCCAGCATCGCCTAGCGCAAAGGTTGGCTACCCTCCGATGATTCTTTACAATTTGTCTGGCTAACTTTCTGTTTGAGTTCATCTTTCATTTATTGTGCCATTTCATCTGTAATTTACTGCGACCTCTTTATTATTTCCCGAAGTTTTTTTGAGAAAGTTCCATTGATTTCGTCATAAGCAATGGCATCTTTGGAATGTACGTCAGTCCTTCCTGAGTCATCTAAAAAAATGCCGAGACTGACCTTTGTCAATCTTCTGTGAAAGTCTCTGTTTTCATCTGTTCAAAATAGGCTTCACCATTTGATCAGTTTTCATCGATTTTAGCAACTCACTTAACGATTCCCGATGTGATATTTCATTGGCATGAGCAGGATAGAACAAGAAAGGACTTAGCGCCACCATGAATCTGAAGATAAATTTCATAATGTCTTCTTTCATGAAATATAGGATAAATTTTATACAGTAACTACTTGAGAGTCGCATGGCAATAATTTTATTGACGATTCAAGTTTAAGTCATAATTCTTTCCGAACCAGATCAATGTTGGCGTTACAGACATGAAAAAAATTTTTAAATTATTCTCCTTTCCTGAGGATTCCGGAAATGGGTTCCAGTTGGTATATTACACATGAGTTATACCACAGTCAAAAGGTTAGGGCGGACAGGAAAAAGGATGCTCATGCCCGATGTTGAATTTCCCTTGAACGCGCTGAAAACTGGTCGATCGCTTTGAAAATACATAAGGCGGGAGATGCAGTGCTGGATCGTTACGCAGGTTTCTATTAGAACAACCTAGGACTTTTTGACCGATCTTTTATCATTTTCAGCAACTCCTCGAAGGAAATGGTCTTTACTCCCAGAGTTCTTGCCTTCTGCAGTTTGGAGCCGGGGTCTTTCCCTGCCAGGAGGTAATCCGTGCTTGCCGAGACAGAAGAGGATGCACGACCTCCGCTGGCTTCAATAATATCTTCTGCTTCTTTCCTTGGTTTCGGAAGCGTCCCGGTGATCACGAAGGTCAGTCCTTCAAGAGGTCTTTGGTCTTCTTTTCCGGCTACGAAATCGGGGTTTGCAATCTTTAATCCGAGGGCCTTAAGGATGTCAAGGGTCTTGATGTTTTTCCCGTCGTTGAAAAAAGCTGATATGGAGGAAGAGATCTTTTCTCCCATTTGTTTGATGTCCATAAGCAGTTCGGGTTTCACACTGTAAAGGTCTTCGAGATGTCTGAAGTTCTTTGCAAGAAGCTTTGAGGCGTATTCACCCACGTGAAGGATCCCGATGGCGAAGAGGAATTTGGCGAGGGTAATATCTTTTGATTTGCCGATCGCGTCGATGAGGTTTTGTGCCGATTTGTCAGCGAATCTTGGCAACTTGAGGAGGTCTGCTATCCTCAATTTATAAATGTCCTCAAAGTGCTTAATGAGTCCTCTGGAATACAGAAGTTCGACATTCTTCTCACCGAGCCCAGCGATGTCCATTCCGCCCCGCGATGCGAAATGTATAATCTTCTCCTGCACCTGAGCCGGACAGTGTAGTGAAACACATCGCACCGCCACCTCTCCTTCTTCCCTCACGACCTTCGAACCGCAAGTCGGACAGTTCTCGGGAATGGCAGGCTTCGTTTCTTTACCGGTTCTTTTTTCTTTCACGACCATGATCACATGGGGGATCACGTCTCCCGCCCTTTCGACGATAACGGTGTCCCCTGCCCGTATGTCTTTTCTCTCTATCTCGTCCCAGTTGTGGAG
>CAZNTS010000054.1:0-4387 GCA_964576045.1 uncultured Nitrospiraceae bacterium
GCGGAGATAGTCGATATGCCAGAAGAGATTCTTCCTGAGCCTGTGATGACGCTGGATCCTTTGGGAAAGATTCTTTTTTGCGGACCCCACATAAACATAGTGTCCAGCCCGAAATTGGACATTGCCGATTGAGCCAACTGATAGAGTTCTATGCCTGGGGAGCAGGAGCACTATGAGGTAAGATCCGGCATCTCGCGCCTCCCTGTCAAGCAGTTCCCATGGCACTGAAAGTTCCTTTACAATGGGCGAAAGGGACAGATCAGCGTTCCACTGCACGGCTATGGGGATGATTTCGATTTTCCTGCGCACATTTAAGACAGCTTGGGCAAAGGCTAGATCCGTGTGATAGTCGGGAAGGAAATATTCTGCACGGGGCCATTGAGCCACAATGAGCAGACCCCCTTTTTTCCCGCCGCTAAGATGCGAGAGCTCAACGACATGTCTCCGACCCCGTTCAGTGGCCGCATCAGGAAACATGGCGATAGGACCACCGAAGAGAGTGCATGATTTCACTTCAAGTAGGAGCTGCGTGCCACCACGGTCGAGAAGAAAATCGAACCGGCTTGTCCCTTCTGTTACCTCCTGCCTGGCAACGGTATAATTGCTGAGACGCGGGATAAGACCCTGGGCCAAAAGCCATCTGACCGCAGTATTGGTGCGATGTGTGTGAAGCATTACCTGGAGGCCCTCACGCTCTACGGCAACACATACAAAGCGTGTGCTCAAGGCATGATCGCGGCGATTTTCTGCAAGCATTACTTTCACTCCCGGTACGAGCAACTCCCGGAGTTTCCCAGGATTAGGCAGATAGGCCCTAACCTTCTTTCCGCCCATCTCGCAATGGACTACAAAGCGATTCGGCCGTGAGAGAAAGCGAGCAGCAATTACCTTGGTGAAGATATGTAAGCCTGCTTCGGCCATGTACTCTCCATTATGCCTTCTTAAGGCGAACCGATGTGGTAAAACCCTGCAGGGATTCTAGACATACTGACATTGTACACCTTGTGGCAGTTATTATGGCTAATCAACAGCCTTACTGAAATGGCCGATGCTCCGTTATCAGGTGTTCATCGCCAAGCGAGTCGCTGACAATACTCGAAATATCGAAGGATTCCCGCAAATATGCCTTTCTCGACTAGCTCATCCCCGCCAGTCGCAGGCCTGTCGCTTAAGAATTCTCATGGCCGATGCGTATTCCGGCTACTAACTAAGGGCACCCTTTCCAACTCATTTCGCGTCGTTCCTGAATAATGCGAACATTTATTCCTGCGATTGCGATCAGTTCTGCCTTGCTATTGCCACGTCTAATTAGATTCTCCTTTTGAATTCTTCGCCCCATACTCCGCATAGCTATTTTGCGGCATGCACCGATAAAAAGTTATCAAAAAGTGAAACTGTTGCAGATTACTGGTCACCTATGTCAGATTCTCTCAGAATTATACGAGCGCGAGACTGAGATGCAGTGAGCGCCATCCGCACATCTGTGAGAAGTTTAGTATAATTGCTATAGGAAGATGGATCGAGAAAGAGTAAAGATTAAGCAGCTTGTGTTGAAGAGCTACTCTGCAGTAGCAAGGAAGGCATCGTGATCATTACCTCATTCAAAAAGAAACTGACATGGTTTATAACATTATTGTTACTTTTACCAGCTGTCTTTGATGCTGCACTCGCTCAAGACGAAGAAGCCCTGATAAAAAGAGCATCCCAGATCCTTGGGCCTTTGCCTGCATCAATGACATCTGAAAAAAACCCGATAACTCCGGAAAAGGTAAAGCTCGGGAAGATGCTTTTTTATGAGTCGCGGATTTCCTCAGATGGGACAGTGAGCTGCGCAAAATGCCATCCAATCGCCCTTTACGGCACCGATGGCCTGAGAAAGTCTATTGGGAACCATTGTAAAGAGAACCTGCGGAATGATCCAACCATTTTTAATGCGGCAGGTCAGATCTCAGAACACTGGGTAGGAAACCGGACCAGCGTTGAGGACCAGGCGAAACAGTCCCTTATAGGTGCAATGTCCTTCGGGATGCCGTCCTATGATTCTGTCGAGAAAATACTCCGCGCGTATAAGGAATATGAAGTCCTTTTTGAGGCTGCATTCCCTGGAGAAAAAGAGCCAGTTAATGTGGATAATTTTGCACAGGCTATCGGCGCCTTCGAGAGGACACTGATTACACCGGCGCCTTTTGATGCCTTTCTGAAAGGCTCGAAAGATGCAATAACGGCACAACAAAAAAGGGGGCTCACGACGTTTATGGACGAGGGATGCCTAACTTGCCATTTTAGTCCCTTTGTGGGCGGACAGATATACCAAAAGTTTGGGATATTTGAGTCTTATGAAAAATACACGAAAAGCGAGAAGGTAGATGAGGGAAAGTATACTGTCACAAAGAACGAGAGCGATAAATATGTATTTAAAGTGCCGGTGCTCAGGAACGTAGAGATGACATCTCCCTATTTCCATGATGGATCCGTCGATAAACTTGAAGACGCTGTCTGGATAATGGGAAAGATTCAGTTAGGTAAGGACATTCCAAAAGAGCAGGTTCAAGACATGGTCGCATTTTTGCACGCGCTGACAGGGAGGATTCCTGAAGATGCCAAAACAATTCCTGAATTACCTTCACTGGAGTGATATTCAACTTTCGCCTCAACCTGAGAACTGAAACTCCACCAATCTCCGCGAGACCGTTGGTTATTGGTTGAAGCATGAAAATATGCATATCATGGGAAAGTGAGGAGTATAATCGGAAATCTTGCGACCGCCAAAAGATCGGCTGGATGTTCGTCGGTGACAGCGGCAAAATACCGGTGAACACTACGGGGCGAACGCTGAATCTTCCTCAGGATTGCAAAATTTCTTGACGCTATCACCCGCCTCGCGTATGATAACAAGAAACGAGATCAATAAAGTCGTTAGCTGTGTAGAAGCGGGTCTTGTTGATTCTCAACGCAAATTTTTGGGAGAGGAAATAGGCTTGAAGTTTTCAGAACAAGAGCGAGAAATAGTTTATAAAGTAATCTTCAGCCGTCGTGACGTCAGAGGAGAGTTTAAACCAGATCCGATACCGGATGATGTATTGCTGCGCATTCTGACAGCGGCTCATCATGCGCCAAGCGTCGGTTTTATGCAGCCGTGGGATTTTATCGTTGTTAAGGATCCTGATATAAAACGGAGAGTTAAAGAGGGGTTTACTATTGCCCATAATGAAGCCGCATTGATGTTTGATGGCAGGAAAAGAGAGATTTACAGGTCATTAAAATTAGAAGGCATTACTGAAGCGCCGATTGGTGTTTGCGTTACGTGTGACAGGTCGCGCACTGGCCCTGTCGTTATCGGGCGTACCGCAAATCCCGAAATGGATTTGTACAGTTCTGTCTGCGCTGTTCAAAATTTATGGCTAGCGGCAAGAGCAGAAAACTTGGGGGTTGGATGGGTCAGCATTATCCATCATGATTACTTGCGAGAGGCTTTAAACATTCCTCCGCATATCACACCCATTGCTTACATGTGCGTAGGCTATGTTTCTTTTTTCCACGAAAAACCGGAACTAGAAAAGGCTGGGTGGCTGCCGCGGATCAATATCGAATCGTTGATTCACTATGACCAATGGGAAGAATAAAAGCGCAAACTGCGTCTAGAAGAGGCTCTTTAAGGTGAGATTTTATCTTTTCGGAGACCTTAGACTGGAAAAACCCGAAAAAGGGACTCTTATTCTCGAGGAAGTTCTTCCTTGTACATCTTAGTGTCACGTTTTGATAAATGCAAGGTTATTTCCGGAAATG
The DNA here is from genome assembly GCA_964576045.1 of uncultured Nitrospiraceae bacterium. GTDB lineage: Bacteria > Nitrospirota > Thermodesulfovibrionia > Thermodesulfovibrionales > UBA9159 > CAZNTS01. The sequence continues at coordinate 3,787 of CAZNTS010000054.1, forward strand.
AACGCATGCGCTTTGATAGCTGGGCACTGTATTCCACCTCTACTCAACAGGCAGTGGAGATCGAACTGTTACGAATTTCAGGGGGAAAATGCCAACAAGTACTGAAACAATTGCTTTGAGGCTCGAAGACCCGCTTTTTTCTTTAGTCCTTGCGTAGCTGCGCTGCATATCCTAATAAGGTAATCAAAATACTCTTTGGCGTATGCAGAGATCCGTGCAACTGCTTATAATATATCGAGTTCTGCCTATAAGAATCTGTTATTGATAAAAGGGAGTATTTATGTCACATGCCAATGGTTCCGTAAGAGCGATCTTTTATGCATTGGGGGCGAATTTGGGAATTGCTCTGGCTAAATCGTTTGCGGCATGGTATACGAAGTCGGGAGCGATGCTCGCTGAGGCTGCCCATTCCATTGCCGATTCAGCAAATCAGCTGCTGCTTCTGGTGGGACTTATGCGAGCAAAGCTGCCAGCCTCGGATGAGCATCCCCTGGGATACGGCAAGGCGCTGTACTTCTGGTCCTTTATCGTGGCGCTCATGCTCTTCACAGCAGGCGGCATCTTTTCCATATATGAAGGTGTGAATAAGCTCGCACACCCA
>CAZNTS010000055.1:0-6542 GCA_964576045.1 uncultured Nitrospiraceae bacterium
GTTCCCCGAAGAGGTAAAGACCGTCAAAGAAGCTGATATCGCATATTACGCAGGCTGCACCGGGGCGTATGAAGCTCAGCCTATGGTGCGGGGAGACGTCCTAGTACTGAAAGGCATTGGTGAGCCGTTTACAATTCTTCCACCCGAAGAAGAGGTCTGTTGCGGTTTTCCCTTGTTCATCACGGGTCAGCACGAGATGCTTTCCGACCTCGTAAAAAGGCTTGTCGACGCGTATAAGGCAAGAAGAGTGAAGACCTTACTTTCCTCCTGTCCCTGATGCGTCAACATGATGGCCCGTGACTGGCCATCTTTCTACGGAAAAGAACTCCCATTCAGGATACGTCATATCACACAATTCGTGGCCGACGCCTTGAAACAGGGACAACTGAAACTCAACAGAGGCCTAATGCAAAAACTTATCTACCATGACCCTTGTTATCTGAGCAGGGGGGTCGGAGTGATTGACGAGCCGCGGTTCGTCCTCCGAAGCATACCCGGAGTTGAACTCATAGAGTTCGAGCGTCATGGTCTCAATTCACGGTGCTGCGGCGCGGGTGGCGCCGCCAGAAAGGTCTTCGGTGAGAATGCCCTCGCAATGGCGAGATTGACTATCAATGAGGCAGTCGAGAAAAAAGCGGACAGGCTCATCCTGAGTTGTCCCGCATGTTACTGCAAGGTGAACGAGGCGATGGAAGGACATGACAAGCGGATAGTGATCACTGATATAATGGAATTAATTGCCGGCCTTATTAATTGATACCGGTATTTTGAAGGAGAGAGCGAATGAGCAATAGGCAACAAAGAGGTTTCAAGAAGAGACCTCATCAAGAGAAAGACACCGACAGGTCTGTCGAAGATATTGTGAGAGAGCTGAGACATACCGGGGAGCCGTCCAGTGATTACAGGGAACAGTCGCTCAAGATTCACGGCCTCATCTGTGCCAAATGCGGAAGGGAATTCGAATATAAGGACAGACACCTTCTCACGGTCCACCACAAGGATGGCAACCACAACAATAATCCTGCCGATGGTTCGAACTGGGAGAACCTCTGTGTCTATTGCCACGAGGACGAACACAGCAGGGTATTGCTCGGCGATTACCTGAGCAGGAAAGATAGATGATAGGCATTGATTGAAAGGACATCATATTCTTCGCTACAGGACAAACAAAGACGCATCGGTATTACGACCCCGTAAAGGCCGCCCTCACCAGGTCCTCACTCACCTCAGGGCAGACAGAGCGGACGAGGATCTCATTCAAGTGATAAACCTGCATTGATGAAGCGGTCTCTTCCACACCGTTCAGCAAACCGAGATAACAAGTCTGACAAGGAGTTACAATAGCATTTGCTCCGACCGATACCGCCTCGCGAATTCGTGCACCAGCCATACTACGCTGGATTCCGGGATTCGCCATCTTGAGGCCGCCGCCCATTCCACAACATGCGGAAAAGGCCCGGTGTCGTGGCATCTCCACCAGTTTCAGACCGGGGACGGACTGAAGAATTCGCCGTGGAGCATCATAAATCTGGTTATGGCGACCAAGATGGCATGGATCATGGTAAGTAACCACTATAGGCACTTCATACCTTAAATGCAGACGGTCTTGCTGGATCAACTGGTCGAGCAGTTGCGCGAGATGCAGCACCTCCTGTTTCACGCTCCATAGTCTCCTGTAATCTGAATAAAATCCCTTAAAGCACCCTGCACAGGAGACGACTACTGTCTCTACCTCCAGCCTCCTGATCTGCTCAACTCTCTTCTGTGCCTCACCAATAAAATCGACATCCCCCATCCTTCTAAGCTTACTGGCACAGCAGGGCTCATCTTCACCAAGAATCGCAAAGTTCAACCCGGCTTCCAGCAGCAGCCGTGCTGACTGGACCGCCACCGACTGAACCGCAGGATCGAAGCTAGCTGTACAACCCGCAAAATACAATATCTTAGCAGCATGCTCACGCCACAATCGCAACGGCGCTGGAAAAAGACCGGCCTTCCAAGCACGCAAGGCCCACCCGCCACGTTCCTGCTGAGGCCTGCCGAATGAGTTATTGAATCCTTTGATAGTTGCTATAAACTTGATCTGGCTCTCGGGCTGGGGAATTCCAACACACACCAGAGACCGCCTAGCCTGCTCCCACATCTCAGGTGTATTGACATGCACAGGACAGACCACGTGACACTGCCCGCATGCAGAACATTCATAAAGTGCTTCCACAAAGACCTTTTGTTCTTCGCTGTCAATCGGACTCCTGAGCATCCGCCTCAGCGCACTGAGCTTGCCTCTCGCAGAGACGCTTTCCCGCGGATCCTGCGCATATACAGGACACCAAGCCCGACACTCGCCGCATCGCACGCACGCTTCCAGTTCTATCAACTGTCTCCGGGTCAGCGCTTCGGCGATCCGGTCAGCCTGTGTTTCGCAATATCGGGCCAATACAAATCCTCCCTTCCCTGCTCCTCAACTGCGTTCATCGTTATGACTACCGGAGCAAGTAAGCTATGCAGCAGTTTGCTATGCGGAAGATAGACAAAGAGCGCCAGTCCGCTGAAGGAATGGAGCAGCCAGAACATAGTGAGCCAGGGCCGCAGTCCCGCAAGGGTATGAGAGCCCGAAAGAATGAACAATCTGCCGACGAAAGAATATCGTGCGACATCATGAGGCAGAAGGGCAAGTCGCATGCCTTCCAGTACAAATCCGGAAAGCGTCAGCCAGAAGAGGAACAATAGCAAAACGGCATCAATCTGATCGCTCGATCGCAAAGAGTGACGCACTATGAAGCGCCTGATGCCCGCGCCTGACAACCCGATCAGTAGGGCCAAACCTAAGCTGTCGCCCGATATCTTGACAAGCATGTATCCTGCCAGGCGTGAGGAAGTCGGCCCATCTCCGAAAAGACCTGGGCGCCCCAGAACGAACAGAGAGAGCGAGAGGAGAGCAAGTCCGATAAAGCCCAAAAAGATAAGGAAATGCATGAGCCAGCGGAACAAGGATAGGCCGAATAACTGTCTTTGAAAGAATATCTCGGCAAGTGATATCTTGAGCACACGCCGCCACTTCACACCTGATACGAGGGGTTGCTTCATGCCCCGAGCCCAGCTACGGCACTTACGATAGAGAGAATAATAAAAATACCCCATCGCAATTATGTCTGCAACCCAAAACAGAAGCCAAGGCTTCGGGTAATTCACTACAGAGATATCTGTCATGAATGCACCGTTTCCATTGATATTTCAGCGGCCAGCCGCTCTATCCGATCGGCCAACTCGTTAAGCGTGTAGTTAATATTTTAGCATAAGTTTTTTGTTTGCTGAGAAACGGTGCCATTATATTATTTTTTTCCAATGGCACTTGACAAAGCTCCTTTCAAACGCTATAAAAGGTGCACATGCTGATTACTAAAAAAGTCCATTGCCTACAGTGCAAGACTTGCTGGAGTCCCGATGGTCTACATGGACAAAAAAAGGACACCTAAAGTACATGTTCTATGTGCGGCCATGTCTGCAAGTCCAGCCTAAAGTCCAAATATCTGTTTTTCTGTATCATATTTAACTATTGTTATGAATACCGACATTAATGGAACACTAAATATAGCTCAAAGCGCCGTAGGCAATCGTCCTATCGCAGTTCATACCGCTGCTCTACCTCCTCTCGCTGCTGGAACTGCAAGCCCGGTGCTTTAGTGAGGGTCGCTTACTATTGCCAAGCAACATGAAAGGAAAGGCACGCAGGTGAAACAACAAACTTTTAGAACAATATTCCGGCGTTGCGCAGAGGCAGAACATGGATACGGCCTAGTTCTGCTTTTAACTGCATCTCTGCTTTTTCTATGTGACTGGCCTGTCGCAGCCGGGACAATAAGGGTTCTCTCGGACAGTAACGAATACGGAGGTCAGACCAAGGAGGTTGTGTATTCGCAGGATGAAACAGAATCCAAGACTATCTCAAGAGTGATAATTTATCTTGATTCAGCTGAACGAGAAGCAAAGCTCGAAAACTACTACACCGAACTGGCCTCAGAAGAAACAGGGATCAGTAAGTCCGTGACGTATTTTGACAGTGGCAAAAAAGTGCTTAGGATTGACACGTATTATGATAATACCAATGCCCTCAAGAAAGGGGTCTCGATGATGTCGGTCTTTTTTGACACGGATGGTAGGAAGGAAAGATTCGAATATAACCACACAGACATATTTGCGAGCGAGCACGGCGTATCGAGAACCGTCGTACATGTTGATGCACGTGAGAAGATGATCCGTTCGGAAAAGTACTATACTGCTGCCTCAATCAGCAAGAAAGGGATTGCAAAGATGACCGTCTTCTTTGACGACAATGAGAAAGAGATGAAAGCGGAATATTCTTACGGCGACAGAATCTCTGATGAGCAAGGATTCAATAAAATGGTCATCTACTTTAGCAATGAAGGGAAAGAGCATAAAGTTGAGTATTACAGGGATGATAACCTAATTGAAACGGCAATTCAGCGATAACCGCAACAGCCCCTTGCCATCGTGCATGCATCAACCTGTTTAGTATCTTGGGGATTTTGTCGTATTAGGTGAGCTTGTCAAATACGAAGTCCGCCCGTGCCGCAATAAAATAGAGGATTAACGAATCGATTTATGATCCTACGCTCCGATGAACTGAACTCAGCTCATCAGGTTCCTCATCCGTTGAGACAGTTCCCGGCGTAGTTCTTCAGCTTCTTCTCATCGTCACGGAGATGACAGTGCTTGTACTTCTTCCTGCTTCCACACCAGCATGGCTCATTCCTGCCTAGGTTCTGAACCGTCTTTCCCTCCCCGGGAACAAAGTAATTCATTACGTCTTTCAATAAACCCATACTCAAACCTCACATGTTAGATATTTAGAAACTATATTAGTCTATCAGAACAGAGACTAAAAGTTCTACTCTCGACGAAAGGAGGAAGGCCCAGGGTCAATATCCTTATTCCCTCTCAGCCATCGCCTTCAGGAGAGGGGAACAATCCGTACTTCCAGGTGCTCTTGATTTTTCTGTAAAGTCGCAACAGGCTTTCCTCTTCATCACTGATCCTTTGTAAAGGGATGGTCATCCAGCTACCGCGAGTTCCTTCTTGCGGCAAGAGGACCTCTCAAGGTGTTCCTGTCTCTTAGCGGCTATCGTACCGATTGTGCGATTAACGGACTCGATGTGTTGGATTGCATAAGAATGGACAGTTACCCTCTTATCATTGTTGATTACAAATGACACATATAAACGGCATCGCATTCGTGAAAGAAGTGGAGGAAAAGGGGATCTTTTCCTATAATGGCTAAGAGTCTGTCGATGATGGAAAGGCCGTTTCTCGGTGCGGGCGCGGATATTTTCATGCCGAAGCGGGTCGATCTGAGAAACCTCAGAAAAAAGATAGAATGGTTTCGTCAGAACATTGTCTGAACGTACATCGAGGTGTGAAATTGTTTAGAGACTTTATGTGATGATTAAAAATGATAGTTGACAGTAAAGTGCATTATCCCTCTCTCCAGGCGAGAGAGGGGACAATTAATGACATTCTCACATACGGCTTTCATCTCGGCATTCAAATGCCGAGAATTCCCACTGCATATCCTAAACCTTTGTCACTGTGAATACTATCGATGCTGATTCGGTCCCATTTGCCGATGTGACCGTGATATTATCTGTTATCGTAAAGGAAGTGCCGTTCCAAGGCGTATAGACAATATTAAAGCTGCAACTCACACCATTCTGGCTGCAACTGGCTTCCTGCTGTGCAGCGACAGTATTCAGGGCGTTTACCAGGTTCTGAGCAAATTGGTTGATATCGAGATTGCTCTCGGTAAAAGACTGCCCTCCAAAACAGGTTCCCTGGACACAGACCTGAACCGTGATGCTGTAATTCCCGGTCGGTACATTGGAAGGGAAACCGCTCGGGAGCGATGAAGGCGTCACTGTAAGGGTCGTATTCCCAGAGACGTTTCCTAACGTGGCTGCAATGGTCGTGGCACCCGCGGAGACGGCAGTTGCAAGTCCACCTGAGTTGACCGTTGCAACCGCGGTTTGTGATGAGGTCCAACTGACCTGTGTTGTTAAGTCCTTGGTCGTTGCATCAGAATATGTACCAGTGGCCGTAAACTGCTGTGTAGCGCCTACAGCTATGCTTGGATTGGCCGGTGTTACCGCAATGGAGGCAAGTGAAGCGGAAGTAATATTCAAAGTTGCAGCTGCCGTCGCTCCCGCACTATCCGTAATCGTATAGGTCACTGTAACTGCTGATGTGCCTGCGGGGACGGTGCTCGCAAAAGATCCGCCGTTTGCGGTCACCGTAGCAGGTGAGGGCTCAAAGCTCGGGTTATTCGAAGATACGGTATAAGGAGCAGTCCCACCTGAAATGGTAAAGGATGCAGTTCCTCCCGAGCCGCCGGCTATTGTCTGCGCGTTTGGCTGCACAGCCAATGGCAAAGATTGACCCCTCACTGCAGACCATCCCCCCGAATCATTATTGCAGCCACCTGTCTTCGTAAAAGTGCCGCCAAGAGTTCCGTCGGCAAAAAATGTTCC
>CAZNTS010000056.1:0-5904 GCA_964576045.1 uncultured Nitrospiraceae bacterium
TGTAGAGACGGAAAAACAGATCGAGAAAGGCCTCAGGGATTTTGTAGAAGGGAAGATCGTCCGCTCGTCATCATTGCCCACGGCAGACCTCTCGATCAGAAAGATTTCTGCCTTGGAGGCCCTCTCCAGGAGCGGAAAGGCTGAAGCGAAGCTCCTGGGCTCCATCTCGATAGAGCCTAACCTCTGGCCCACATCCACGGTAATAGACTGGATGAACCTCTTAATGAGGGTCCCGGATATCCCGGACAGGGATGGACGACTCAAAGAAGCGGGACAGATCCTGAGGGCGCGTCTGAATTTTCAAGGGACGACCCTTGCATTCTCGACAGAACGGTCGGATTACCTATGGTGGCTGATGGTGTCTCCGGACCTGAACGCAGTGAAGAGCATAATAACCCTATCGGAGTTTGAAGGCTGGAAAGAGGATATCCCCCGGCTTGTACGGGCGGCTCTGGGCCGCCAGATAATGGGCGCATGGAGCACCACGACTGCGAACGCATGGGGAGTGCTTGCGATGGACAAATTCTCGAAGAAGTTCGAGGCATCACCGGTAAAGGGGACAACCTCCGTAGCTCTCGCCGGAAAGACAAAGTCCGTTGATTGGAAACAGTCGTCCAGAGACAAGAACCTCTTTTTCCCATGGCCGGAAACAAAAGAGAAGCTGACGGTGACCCACACAGGAACTGGAAAACCATGGGTTACGGTGCAAAGCATCGCTGCCATTCCTCTGAAGGAACCGTTCTCCAACGGCTACCGCATCAGAAAAAGCCTTATACCTGTGGAGAGAAATGCGGAGGGAAAGTGGAGCAGGGGCGACGTTATCAGAGTTAGCCTCGAAGTGGAGGCGCAGGCAGACATGACCTGGGTGGTAGTAAATGACCCCGTGCCGGCCGGTGCAAGCATTCTTGGTACAGGACTTGGAAGGGACTCCCGAATCCTCCCGGAAGATGAGCAAAGGAAGGGCTGGGTATGGCCTGCCTTCGAAGAGCGCTCCTTCGATTCTTTCAGGGCATACTATGAGTTTGTCCCAAAGGGAAAATGGACTGTCGAGTACACTGTCAGGCTCAATAACAGCGGGACCTTCCATCTTCCCCCGACGAGGGTAGAAGCATTGTATGCGCCGGAGATGCTGGGAGAAATACCGAACCAGGACATTGAGGTACGGTGATATGTGCACAAAGGAAGCGCTGTTACTTGCCCTTTGTCTTGCTTTCGCGTCCCGCGTCTACGCCCTGCCTTCTTTCCAAGAAACACGTGACTCATACAAGAAGTCCGATGCAATATTGCTGGACAGACACGGGCAAGTGCTCCACGAGTTGCGCATTGATCCGCTGGGTAGAAGGCTGGACTGGACGAGCATCAAAAATATCTCTCCCGCGCTAATGAAGGCAGTTGTCCATTCGGAGGACAGACGCTTCTTTGAACATGCAGGGGTCGACTGGATCGCCCTTGGATCGGCATTGCTAAAGAATATTTTCTCCAGCTCCCCCCGCGGGGCAAGCACGATAACGATGCAGCTCGCGTCGCTCCTCGAGGCAGAGCTGAAACCGAAGAATCACAGAAAGACGATGGGCCAGAAATGGGAGCAGATCAAGACAGCAAGGCAGATCGAGAAAAGATGGACAAAAGATGAGATCCTTGAGGCTTACCTGAATCTTGTGACGTTCAGGGGCGAGCTCCAGGGCATATCCTCCGCAGCCCGCGGGCTTTTTGATAAGGAGCCGAGCGGGCTGGACGATGCAGAATCTCTTGTGCTGGCGGCGTTGCTCCATTCGCCCAATGCTCCGGCGGAGAAGGTAACAAAGAGTGCATGCATGCTCGCAGGTTCGCTGCGTACCGGTACGTCTTGCGATGAGATCAAAAGGCTCGCTGAGAAAAGACTTGCCGGGACCTATGTGATCAGGCAAAGTATTGTGCTTGCGCCGCACGTCGCATATAAGCTCCTCGCTAAGAACACTGCCATTTCCGAAAGGTTACGTGAGTACCCTTCTGCCCTCCCTCGAGAGAGTGCCCACTCTCCCATCTTTCATCAAGGGAGCAAGACGGCCAACGTTGTATCTACATTAGACAGGGAACTCCAGCGTTTTGCGGCAGAGACTTTGAGGCGACAACTAGCTGAAGTGAAGTTCAGGAACGTTAATGACGGAGCCGTCCTAGTGGTCGAGAACAGCACAGGCCAAGTGCTAGCATATGTAAGCGGCACTGGCGACGAGTCAAAGGCGCGTTACGTTGACGCAGTACAAGCCAGAAGGCAGGCAGGCTCGACTCTGAAGCCCTTCCTGTACGCAATCGCGTTCGAAAAAGGGATACTCACTGCCGCTTCGCTAATGCAGGACAGCCCTCTGGAAATTCCGACCGTTTCCGGCATATACAAACCAGAGAATTACGAAAGCGCCTACAAAGGAATGGTCTCAGCGCGTACTGCGCTCGCATCGTCCTTGAACGTCCCCGCAGTCAGAACCCTGTCACTTGTCGGGACTGACACCTTTGTTCAGAGGCTCCGACAACTCGGATTCGAACAACTTGAGCGGGCTGACTATTATGGCCCATCCCTCGCGCTCGGTTCTACCGATGTGAGCCTTTGGGAACTTGTAAACGCTTATCGGACTCTCGCCAATAACGGCCTCTGGAGTGAGATGCATCTTACACTCCAGAGGAAAACAGGAGACCGTAGGCGTCTCTTCTCCGAGGAGGTCGCATTCCTTGTATCGGATATTCTCTCGGACAGGGAAGCGAGGAGCGCCACGTTCAGTCTCGAGAATCCCCTTGCGACACGACACAGGAGTTCAGTAAAGACGGGGACAAGCAAAGACATGAGAGACAACTGGTGCATCGGCTATACGGAGAAGTACACTGTGGGCGTGTGGGTCGGAAACTTCTCGGGAGAGCCGATGTGGAACGTGTCTGGTATAACAGGCGCCGCTCCGGTATGGCTTGGTATCATGGACTATCTGCACCGGGGTGTTCCCGGAACCATTCCGGTCCCACCTGCCGGCGTGGTCGCGGCGAGAGTTGAGTTCCCATACGGCATTGATCCTGCCAGAAACGAGTGGTTTATCAGGGGCACCGAGCCCCTGCACAAGCCGGAGGCCAGCGCGCCCGTCAGTCCTGCCGGAATAAGTGCAAGGGCAAGGATCATCCATCCTGTCGATGAAACCATCATCGCCTTGGATCCTGATATTCCTGAAGAATTCCAGCGGATGTTTTTCGAGGCTGAGACCGGGAATGGACACTATCAATGGGTGCTGGACGACCAGCCGCTAGGGGGTGCCGACAAACACGTTTCCTGGAAACCTTTACAGGGCAAACACCTACTGTCACTGATGGACGAGAGGATGGCTGTTGTGGACTCAGTCAGATTCGAGGTAAGGAGCGGTATTCAGCAATTCCTGCAACCTCAGCTATTGGAGTCAGCCACCCCGCGCTGAAGCACGGGGCTCTCGAAGGTGAGCTTTTTCTTTCTTATCGGGTTTGCTATACTTGAATTATACGGAAAGGTGAACTAGTTACTTGAAAACATTGCTAACCTTTTTCCCCCTATTTCTTTTCCCTGTCAGCATGGTCTTTGCCTTTCCGGACCTTTGCCAGGATGCAAAGGACACACCTCACATGACCAACGTTCGTTTTGAAAAGTTCTTTGAGGACGAGATGAAGGGGAGGTATTATTCGGGCAAGGGAGTGGTAAGGAATGTTCGCACCAATAGTCCATCAGAATATGTGGTCATCATAGACTGTCTCAATGGTGTCATCGCTAATGTCATTGTGCCCTCTTCAGCCGCCAAAGACCTCAAGATAGGTGATAAGGTTGAATTTTCAGGCAAGTGTGAGCTTGGATTTAAGAGAACTTTTGGGGTCGAGCATAAAAGGGGGCAGTTTTTTGAGCTTCGTGACGGAAGTGTACGATAGAAAAACTCCTGGCTCAAGTGTCTGTTGCCTCGTGCAAAGATCTGACGAATATTTACATCTGAATTCCAGATGTTCACATCTTCGGAATATGAGGACTTCAGAAAGTATCCTCGATGCAACAAATCAGTAATTTAACCGAAATTCACTTACCTTTCGGACGGAGTTTTCAGCGTTTCTCCCCAAGTCCTTTTGCTCAGGGCAATCTTCGTCTTCACCATCGACCAGGTTTTTGTCGTGAGAAACGATTCCTGCCATCGCATAACCATGCGTGTGAACAATTCGTAAGGGACCGCAAAGGTTATCTCATCAGTCTTGAGGAATTTCCGGTCTGAAGGGTCCCATCCTCCGAGCACTGCCTTCAGTCGTCCCTCCGAGAAATACTTGAGTGGCCACGTGACGATATTGGTACACCCTGCACCGAAAGGAGAAAAGACAGCCTCAAAGTCATTGGTGACAAACGTGGCAAGTTGATTGAGTCCTGCAATGACTTCAGGCCTCGCGAAGAAAGTCACGACTTCCGGCCTTTCTCCTTCCGAAAAACTGCTGACAGGTTTGAAGACGCAAAACCGGGCTGGCGCGGTACGGGGGTCCACAGCTCTGAAAAAAGCGCGTGTGACCTCAGGCGACTCGAGATAGTGCTCGCCTTCCGACTGGCCCGGGATACCCGTGGATACATAGTGTGCGACGAACTCCAGCTGCGGCTTCAGGAACCCCAGATAGAATGCGCCGCCAAGACAACCGAAATGTTCCCTGTCAAAATACGCAGCAGTCCTTCTTTTCCGGGCAAGCCAGATATTGCCGATCACACACGAGAAGTTCCCGAAAAGGGAGCCGAAATCGATTTCCCCTTTTGCTTCCTGTCCGCCGGTGGGAAGTACTCCCTTTTTCGGACAGAAGCCTTCCCCGGGCTGCTGGTCCGTATAGAACATGCCCATGGGCTCCTCATCGAACCCCAGGACATCCAGAAATCCACCTACCCGCTCTCTGGTTAATACTGTCATGGCAAACTCCTCCTTAAAAGTCTCGGCCTTATAGGCCATTATATCAAACCGAACATCTGGGAAAGCATGCGATGCGGAAAACCTCTAAAGAGAAATTCACCCTTGTGCAGATTGCAGTGGTATAATGCTTGATGTCGCTGACCATTACTAAGTTCCATGAACGGTTTAAGAAATTCAACCTACACAAGCCTATCAACTCCTCGCAGAACCGTGGGCAGGCGGGGAGAGCAGATTGACTGGAAGCATGAAGAAGGTTCTGTTCGTTTCCGGAGGGGTCCTTGCGTCTCTTGTCCTCATCTTCCTCGCATTTGTTCTTCTCTCAGATATCAACTCCTACAAACCTCGGATTGAAGCTGCTGCAGCAAGTTCCCTGGGGATGGACGTAAAGATTGGTGGCAGGATGGGCGTCGTTCTATTGCCCAACTTCGGTGTCTCCCTCTCGAACGTCGCCATAAGGAATAGGCATTCTGATATCTTTTTCGCAGAGAGGGTGAGAGTCGGCCTACGCCTGATCCCTCTCATAAGACGGCAGCTCCGGATAACCAATATAGCGCTTATCAGGCCCCGGCTTTCTATAGAACGTGACAAGAACGGAACCTTAAATTTTGGAAGATCGACGGAGGAGCCTGTGAAGGAGTCCAGCACACCTTCCTTAACCGTTGCAAGCTTTTCTGTCTCGAAAGGGGGCCTCTCCTATCTGGACAGTAAATCAGGGAGTACAGCAGAGATGAAGGGCGTTGATCTGACAATAAGAGACCTGTCATCCAAAGGAGGCACGGACATTCTAACTGACCTCTCTTTTACAGGGGACATAAAATGCCCGCAGTTCACTTACGGAAATATTCGTATATCAAACCTCGCTTTCGACATCAAGGCACAAAATGGGACTTATACCGTCGAACCTGTAACCATGGAAATCTTTAAAGGTGCCGGGAAAGCCGCCATCTCCCTCGACCTCAAGAATGCTCTTTCGGTCATTGAAATGAACGGAACTGTC
>CAZNTS010000057.1:0-2526 GCA_964576045.1 uncultured Nitrospiraceae bacterium
ATATCCATCGGTCTTATCTTGTGATTCTCGGGTATGATAAGTTCTGTGGCAACGATATCCTCGCCAATGGTCCTTACGTGCTGCCACGGCGTTGCGGGCTCTAGAATCTCGATACACTTCGGCGCGTCTAAAAGATCGGCAGAAGGGCTGTTGCAGGTATCTTTTCCGTTCCGTCGACCTCCGATCATGTTCACGTCTTCTATCATCACCACCGCGTTGAACCCTTCCGGCATGGGGTCACCAGTATCAACATACACTGCTTGTTCGCCTATGATGAGTTTCAGCGGTCTGGTCTCGGACGCACCAAAGGTCTCCGCAAAGCGCACTGCGTATCCGTCCATGGCAGCCGAGTGATAGAAGGGGGAAGAGATTTTGGCGCTTACCGCCTCGGCGCTTACCCTGCCCAGTGAATCAACAACCGTTATGCGTTCTGACGGGAGCGGCTTGCTCAGGCCCGCGCAGCGAAGTCTCTCAAGCCACAGGTTCAATGCGTCATTTAGAGGTTTGCTTTCGAGGTAGACGCTCTTCTTCACTATTTACTCCAACCGGATAATTTCATCAGTGAACGATAAAAAAACCAAACCTCTCATTTTCAGAGAAGCGTTCAAAGAAGGCAGCCTGGTTAGGATTATCGCAAAGGCAGGCGTCTGGCCAGGCACTGGATGCCAGATCAAGTCCAGCATGACGATCGGGCCTCGGAAGGTTGCCTTGAAAACATTCTTGGTAAGCCATCTGCCTCTTTTCGTCTCCCACGGGGACTGGTCAGCACTTTCAGAGACTGCTTGCCACAATACGGCTAATGTCCAAGGCCGATAGATGGCAGTGAACGCGTGTATCGCTGTTATTTATATGCCTTTCAGAGTTCGTCTTTGCTGATAGGCACATCTTCTTGAGGACATCTAGTCTCCTCCCATAATAGAGCCACGGGAACAGATCTGGGATATCGGCCCCCCTGAAGAGAAGAAGCTCCTCGGGTCTTATCCCCATATTTCTAAGCAGAAACAAGACATCTCCTGTGCCTGGGCTTGATCTCCAAGTGGCGAGCTTGACTATACCGGTCCATTCCGAAACAATGTGAAGTCTGACCCTCTTTCCCCTAAAGGCCGCAACAGCTTCCAGAAGGTCATCCATAACGATCCTGTATGACTCGTCATGAAAATGGTAGAGTTCCTTATGAGCAATCCTAGACAGCTCATTAGAAGCCAGTACCAGCTCGGAAGGAGACATCTCCATATTGTCATATATATTCTTCATTTTTTCTTTAAGAATGTCAGGGCCTCTATGTGATAAGTATTCGGGAAAAAATCCACCATGTGCAAAGATTCAACCTCGTACCTGTCGCTCATCTTTCTAATGTCCCTGGCAAGAGTTGCCGGATTGCAGGAGATGTAAAGAATCTCCTCGCTACCTAATTCCATCACCTGCTTGAGGCACTCGGACGTCAGGCCCGCCCTTGGGGGATCGACGATGATGGTACCGTAACGGTTCTCTCCAAAAAGCTTCGGGTCTTTATTACTTTTCTTCCCAACCAACAACCTCTCGACCGGTAGCTGCACAAACGTACAGTTCTTGACCCCGTTCAGGGTAAGATTCCTGCGTCCGTCTTCCACTGCAGCACCGTTCTCCTCCACTGCCACCACTTCCTTGGCTAGCAGCGCAAGTGGAAGAGAGAAGTTACCAGCACCCGCATAGAGATCAAGTATTTTCCGCCCCTCCAGTGGAGAAAGTCTCTCCTTCACAGCGTCCACCACCTTCCGGTTCAGGGACCAATGGCTCTGGAAAAAGCTCCATGGGGTGACCGAATACTTAAGGCCATTGAGGTCAAGGGTGATGTAATCCTTTCCAATTGAGTCTCCGTTTTCAAATGCTATCCCGGAAACCCCGGCAGAGAAAACAGCCTGAACACCATCGTCACTCAGATTTCCTTTAACGAGGACCACCACGGTGTCCCCTGATGTGATGTGGAGTTCTTTCACCCCTTTCAGATCGACATTTTGCAATTTGCGCACCACCTCATTTATCTCCCTAGCCATGACAGGGCATTCTTCCACCGGGACTACATCCCGGCTCCCTTCCCGGTAGAAACCGATGACGCCGTCTTGAGAAATCTTGAACTGGCCCCTGCGTCTGTATCCGAACTCTTCCCCTGTCAGGGAAGGCATGAGTGCGGCATTGAAACCACCTATCCTATTCATAGCGTCAACGAGTATCTCCTCCTTCACAGAAACCTGTTTCCCGTACTCCATAAACTGGAGCTGGCACCCCCCGCATATGCCGAAGACACGGCACGGTGCATTCCTCCTTGACGGGGAGGCTTCGATAATGCGTCTTACAAAACCTATGGAATAGTCCTTTTTCTTTGCTTCAATATGAATGTCCACAAGCTCACCTGGGATCGCACCCCGGATAAAAATAATTTTACCGTCTCTGCCGATGACATAGCCCCCGTACACAGGGGTCTCAGCCCTCACAATGAGCGTTGAGGCATCGTTTCCGGATTGCTTGTCGAAGACCGAAGTATCTGTT
>CAZNTS010000058.1:0-6849 GCA_964576045.1 uncultured Nitrospiraceae bacterium
ATTGTGGCAATCACCGCAATAATGCTCGGCAACTGGACGATGGTCTACTTCAAGTTCATAAAGCCGATGAACGATTAAGGAAAAAATACTCCAAGACCTAAGAGAAGGTCAGTTCAATACATGTTCGAAGAAAGCGGGGTAAACTCCGCTTTCTTCATTTCAACCTGCCCGCGGAAATTGGCAGTCCATCAATTGTAGATCAGATGCAGTTGACGCGTTTCCACTGTTCAAACTATTTAACAAAGGATATGGAAATCTATGATTTTCTACTTGTCTTCGCAAAAAAGCTTGTAAGCTTCCTTTCTACGTTATCGCTTTCACAATGAGGACACCTGATTTTAGGATTAGACTCGTATTCCTTTAAGGCGAGAAAAACAGTGAAGTCTTTACTGCAGTCTCTGCAAACATATTCATAAGCAGGCATAAAGTCCCTCCTTTCTTTCTAATTGAAGTTTATAAGATTAAGAGAAAGGTTACAACTGTTTTGTGCTGGAAAATGTATTAGGCTTGGAGTAAGTCCTCTGACATGTTATCCGTGTTACTTCCGATGACGTAAAAGACAGTGGTGACATTAGTCAGTCTCTGAACCGCTTCATATGACCTAATAACGAAGTTGCATTTGCCCCGACGTTCGCGGATCTATTCACCGGGGCTTCCCTGCAATTTTTCGATTGCTTCCCTTGCCGCGGCGGTCTGGGCCTCCTTCTTGTTTTTTCCAGTACCCCTGCCGAACTTTTTCCCCTTAATGCAGACTTCGACTGTGAAAATCTTTTGGTGTTCTTCACCCTCTTGGCTTACGATAAGGTAATCGGGCAGTACCCCGAAACGCAGCTGGCTTTCCTCCTGGAGTTCTGTCTTATAGCTGTGATATTGGCCGGAGCGTATCGCTTCTAGGATCCTCCCTTCGAGGAGTCCGATCACGGTTTTCCTCGCAGATTCATAACCCGCATCCAGGCAGACAGCGCCAAGGATCGCTTCCATCGAGTTTGCGAGGATGGATCTCTTTGTTCTACCACCAGTCTCGTCCTCCCCTTTCCCGAGCCTTAGATAGTTGCCTATTGAAATATCCGCTGCGATTTCCGAAAGGAGAGCGCCCCTCACTACGTGGGATTTGATCTTTGACATTTCCGATTCGCTGAAATCTCTGGAGTAATTGAAGAGATATTCCGCAACAGCAAGGCCTAGAACGGAGTCACCGATGAACTCGAGTCTCTCATTGTAGAACGGAACTCTGTCTGGGTTTTCGTGGTGGTGAGACCTGTGGGTCAGGGCCTCAATGAGCAGGTTCTTGTTACTGAAAGAGTGACCGAGATCTTTCTCAAGTTTCTCTAAATTTCTTAAATAGGAGGCACGCATTTGTCCCGCCAAAACCAAATGAGTTCGATAGCGCGCATTCAACATCCGTATGTCTCGGTTTAAGGGGAACGTAATCGAGGTCGCACTCGGGATCCGGATTATCAAGGTTTATTGTGGGAGGAACCATATTATTCAGAATGCTCAGTATGACAATGACCGCCTCGACACCGCCGGCGGCGCCAAGCAGGTGTCCAGTCATGGATTTTGTAGAGCTTACCGCGATCTTATAAGCATGGTCTCCAAATACTTTTTTTATAGCAGCGGTTTCAAGTTCATCGCCGTATTTGGTCGAAGTCCCATGGGCATTGATATAATTTATTACTGAAGGCGAAACCTTGGCGTCTCTCAGGGTAAGCTTCATGCACGAGGCAGCGCCCTCACCGCCAGGGGCCGGAGAGGTGATGTGGTAAGCGTCGCTCGTCATCCCGTAGCCAAGAAGTTCCGCATAGATCCTTGCACTTCTTTTTTTCGCATTCTCAAGGGATTCCAGTATCACGACACCAGCCCCTTCGCCCATAACAAACCCGTCCCTGTCGCTGTCAAAAGGTCTGCTTGCCTTTTCAGGCTCATTGTTTCTGGTCGACAGAGCCTTCATTACTGCGAATCCCCCAATGGCCATGGGCGTAATCACCGATTCTGTGCCCCCTGCAATCATCACGTCAGCCTCTCCTCTCTGTATAACCCTGAAAGCGTCGCCTATCGCATGGCTTCCTGTTGCACATGCAGTGGCGACAGCGGAATTCGGTCCCTTTGCACCACATTTTATGGAGACCTGGCCGGATGCTAGGTTGATAATAAGCATCGGGATAAAGAAAGGCGTAATCCTCCGATAGCCCTTTTCAAGATAGGTCTTGTGGTAATGTTCAATTGCGGGAAGTCCGCCCATACCTGATCCGATGATTACCCCGACCCTATCGGCGTTTTCCTCGGTTATCTTGAGCGCTGAATCCTCCAAAGCCATGGTGGAAGCGGCTACCGCGAAGTGGATGAACCTATCCATCTTCTTCACTTCCTTGGGTTCGATATAAAGGAGGGGGTCGAAGTCCTTCACCTCCCCGGCTATGTGCACCGGGAGGTCCGAAGAATCAAACATCGTGATGATCCCGATCCCCGCCTTGCCCTCGAGAAGCCCGTTCCATGAAGGCATTACACCTATCCCGAGAGGAGTAATGAGACCCAGCCCTGTTACTACGACGCGTCGTTTCTCCATTTTCTCCGGAGATACTATCCCATTTTCTTCTTTATGTATTCCGCAGCGTCTTTCACTTTTACGATCTTTTCGGCATCCTCGTCGGGTATTTCTATGTTAAAGGCTTCCTCAAAGGCCATGACGAGTTCCACCGTATCCAGCGAATCCGCTCCAAGGTCTTCGACAAACGAGGCCTCGGGTGTCACCTCAGCGGCATTCACTCCGAGCTGCTTTGCAATAATCTCCTTTACTTTTTCTTCAACCATCGTTACACCTCCTTATTATTCGAGTTGCGCAAAATACCATCTCTTTATGAAATAAAAGCGCCGACACTCACATGTACATGCCACCGTTCACGTGGATCACCTGTCCCGTAATATAACCGCTGGATGCAAGAAACACAACGGCGTTCGCCACATCATCTATAGTCCCAAACCTTGCAAGGGGGATCGCTTTCATCATTTCCTCTTTTACATTTTCCGGTAGCACATCGGTCATTGCGGTAGTGATAAAACCAGGGGCAACGGCGTTAGCGGTTATGCCCCTTCCAGCGTACTCCTTCGCAATAGTCTTTGTAAGCCCGACAATGCCGGCCTTCGATGCACTATAGTTTGCCTGACCAGGGTTGCCCATAAAGGCCACTACCGAGGCTATGTTGATGATCCTTCCATATCTCTGCTTTGCCATCGTCTTTACCGCTTCCCTGGAGCAGAGGAACACGCCCTTCAAATTCACGTTCATGACCGCGTCCCAGTCTTCATCCTTCATCCTCAGCAGGAGGCTGTCCTTTGTAATTCCGGCGTTGTTCACGAGGATGTCAAGCCTTCCAAATTCCTTCAGGATTTCCTGAAAAGTCGCTATCACCTCCTTGGCATCTGATACGTCAAGCCTCACCGCCATGGTCTTCACGCCCGCGTTGGATATCGCGGCAGCCGTCCTTTGGGCCTCGTCGGGACTGATGTCGGCGATCACAACATCTGTACCCCTTCCAGCCAGTGTTTCTGCTATCGCCCTCCCTATGCCCCGTGCGCTCCCTGTCACTAGGGCAACTCGTCCTTTCAATTCCATGCGGACACCTCCCCCAAAAAGACGGCTATAATTGTAACAGAGAAATCTTTGTATTTTCCAGTCCTCTTTCTTTCGGTTCTGAAGTATTGCGTAAAAATGAGCAGGACGGCGTGGAAGTTGCAATAAAACCGGCTATTTCTATTATAATAAAAACTTATCACTTTCTCAGGGAAGGGGGCACAGATCAGTGCGCCATCAAGTGTATCTCATTGATGTCACCAATAGGGACGGTGTACAGACATCGCGAATCCTGCTACCGAAGCTTTCAAAGACGATGCTCAATCTCTACCTCGATGAAATGGGGCTCTATCAGAGCGAGGTGGGCTTCCCGACACTGAAGCACGAAGTGAACTACATCAATGCGAACCTTGAACTAGTTAAGCGCCATGCTTTAAAGAGGATTCATCTTGAGGGCTGGTGCAGGGCTATACCCGAAGACATCGAGCTTGTCTTTAGAAACTGTCCCGAGATAAAGCATCTGAACATATCCATGTCCACTTCCGATATCATGATCAAGGGGAAATTCCAGGGCAGGAAGCAGTGGAACGACATTATTAATTCTCTGGTAACTTCGGTGAAGCTCGCAAAGGAATTTGGGGTGGAGACTCTGGGGGTAAATGCAGAGGATGCTTCAAGGACCGAGCTGAACAGGCTCATCGAGTTCGTACTCGCGGGCAAGGAAGCGGGTGCTGACAGGTTCAGATATTGCGACACCCTGGGAACGGACGATCCGATCACGATTTACGAGACCATCAAGGCCTTAACTCTTGCAACAAAATTCCCAATAGAGATGCACTGCCATAACGATCTCGGTATGGCTGAAGCGATATCGGTGGCCGGCGCTCAGGGAGCCATAGAAAGTGGGGTTGACGCATACATCAATACGACTGTGAACGGTTATGGAGAGCGAGCTGGCAACTGCGACCTCGTTTCGACGATCCTGGCACTGAAATTTTCGCACGGCATGAAGACTAAGATCCCCCTTGACTCGCACATCGATTTGAGGAGGGCATGGAAGATCGCCCGATATGCATCATACGCCTTTAATCTCCCTATACCTATAAATCAGCCGGGTGTTGGCGCAAATGCCTTTGCTCATGAATCCGGCATACACGCCGACGGTGCGTTGAAGGAGAGGCATAGCTATGAACTCTATGATCCCGAAGATGTGGGCAGAGGCGAACCCGAGCTCCTCGGAACGGGAAGAGTCATCACCACCGGAGAGTACGGAGGGATAAAGGGCTTCAGACACGTATACGACAAGTTGGGAATACATTTCAGCAATGATAACGAGGCGAGGAATGTACTGGAACTCGCCCAGTACGCGAACCTTCATACGCAGAAACCGCTTACCGATGACGAACTGCGGCTCATTGCAAGCCATCCAGACGTCGTCAGAAAGATCCTTACGGTGAATACATGAAATACACGGTTACGTTAATACCAGGCGATGGCGTAGGCCCTGAGATAGCGGACGCCACGAGGCGGGTTGTCGATGCGACAGGGGTGCCTATAGCATGGGAAGTTCAGGAGGCGGGCGAGGACGTATACAGGAAAGAAGGTTCCCCTCTACCACAGCGCGTTATCGATTCAATAAAGAAAAACAAAGTCGCGATAAAGGGACCTGTCACAACACCTGTCGGCAAAGGTTTTAGGAGCGTGAACGTCACACTGCGGCAGACCCTTGATCTTTTCTGTTGCCTGCGGCCGTGCAAGAGTTTTAAGGGTGCGAAGACTCGTTATGCAGACATTGACCTTGTCATCGTGAGGGAGAATACCGAGGATCTTTATGCTGGCATTGAATTCCAGAAGTCCTTGCCTGAGACTGCAAGGCTCATCGATTTCGTGAAGGAGGCCGGGGGAAAGTTGATAAGTGCGGATTCCGGTATCAGCATCAAGCCGATCTCTGTATCAGCCACAGAGCGGATCGTGAAGTTTGCATTTGAGTATGCGCGGAAGAATGGAAGGAAGAAGGTAACTGCGGTCCACAAGGCTAATATAATGAAATACACCGACGGGCTTTTCCTTGATGTTGCGCGGGACGTGGCAGGGAGATACCCTGGCATCGAATTTGAGGATAGGATAATAGACAATATGTGCATGCAGCTTGTCCAGAAACCCGAGCAGTACGACGTTCTTGTGTTGCCGAACCTTTACGGTGACATTATTTCAGATCTCGCTGCAGGTCTCATAGGGGGACTTGGCTTGGCACCGGGTGCGAACATTGGTGACGAAATGGCGGTTTTCGAACCTACTCACGGAAGTGCGCCGAAATACAAAGGCTTGAATAAGATGAATCCCGTTGCTATGATATTGTCAGGAGTGATGATGCTCATTCACCTCGGCGAGACAGAAGCGGCGCAGCGACTTGAAAAGGCAGTTGCGTCCGTGATCGCTGAGGGTATAAATGTCACCTACGACATGAAACCTGCCCCGGATGACCCGACCGCCGCGACGACTTCAAGGGTCGCAGATGCGATAATCGAGAAACTGATTTAGCCGTTAAAGATGGAAAGCGACCGTTCTCCGCTCAAAGCAGTGCCCCTGAGTATCCCGAGGCAGGCTGCATTGTTCCGTCAGGGTGCTTTCATCCCGGCAGAGGGTGGAGTTATCCGAGGCTCTTGGTTCGCGATCCTGAATGAATTTCATGTGGGTTGATATCTTTCTTATAGTAATGTTCATTTTGCTGAATGGTCTCTTCGCTTCGGCAGAGATTGCAGTGGTTGCGGCGAGGAAGAGTAAGATAAGGCAACTTGTGGAAGAAGGTGACAAGAACGCTGAAATTTTGCACACTTTTAAAGAAGAACCCAATCGTTTTCTCGCTACGATCCAGATAGCCATCACTCTTGGAAGCGTCGTTGCTTCCACTATCGGTGGCGCGGTGGCCGTCACGACCATCAAACCACTTATAAGCGGGATTTCTTACAGGCCAGTTGCCGAATACGGCGAGGCCATCTCCATCGCTATAGTCACCGTGGTGATCACGTATTTTGCCCTTGTCTTTGGAGAGCTTATACCGAAGTCCCTGGCGCTTTCCCATCCTGAAGGCGTCGGGCTAAGGGTCGCAAAGTTCGTGGAGGGGTTCTCGAAGATCGCGACACCCTTTGTTAAGGTGCTCACCATCAGCACGAACCTGCTTCTGAGGCCTTTCGGGAGGAAAACTTTCACCGAGAGGGCGTATGTGACGGAAGAGGAGATAAAGATGCTCATAATGGAGGGGGGTGAGCAGGGGGTGT
>CAZNTS010000059.1:0-6079 GCA_964576045.1 uncultured Nitrospiraceae bacterium
GAGTCTGAGGCGCAACTGCATGCCGCCACCGCCCAAGTCGGTGTCGCTATAGCTGAACTGTTCCCATCGTTTTCACTAACAGGCACAGTCAGCTGGAGTAGCAACTTGTTGCGCACATGGTGGTCATATTCCAACTTCTTATACGCTGTGGGTCCATCGATAAATTGGCCAATTTTCCAGGGCGGTGCAATTGTGTCAAATGTACATCTGCAGGAGGCGTTAGTTGATCAGGCTTTATTAACATATCAGAAAACTGTACTTGGGGCGTTTCAAGATGTTGAAAATTCTTTGATTGCATTTTCAAAAGAACAACATCACCGCAAGGTACTCAGCGAAGCGGTTGAAGCCAACCGCAAAGCCGTGGACTTGTCATTACAGCTTTACACCGAGGGCCTACTCGAATTCGTCAACGTGCTTATCGCTCAGCGTTCGCTTTATACATCTGAAGATGCATTGGTACAGAGCGAGAGCAACATTGTTGAAGACCTCATCTCCCTTTACAAGGCACTGGGTGGCGGCTGGGATTTTGTGCCCTCTCCTTCACAGGTTTCAACGCCCAAGACAGTTGCCGAGATAAAAGGCGATAACAAATAAAGAAAGTCGCATAAAGCACTATGGTGCATATAATATTGGTAGCCAGCAAGTTACGCCAGGACATTAGCCCGGCTGTCAGAAAAAATTGTTGTAACCGAGAGTCCCTATTGGCCGTCTGATATTATGAAAGTCCTCGCAGAATGTCCCGCTGCATTTCGCGTGGAAGGTTCGCTAGATGCGGAGTAACCCTTTATGAGCAATGATTTGATAACAGCTGCTGTGAAGGCAGTGAGAGGATTTGTCTTCGTGCTGGTAGTAAATCGGGGTGTCAGAAAATCCATTGCCTTGGCATGTTGCGTATTATTATGTGCCGTGATATTAACAATTCAGCCTGCCGAAACTCAGGAGAAAGATATGTCGAAAGCCAATGCCTCACCCGATGAGTTCATTTCGATGTTAAAGACGCACATCATCCTGAGCGAGGACCAGGAAACAAGGATAAGACCGATTATCGAAGAAAGCTTCCAGAAGCGTCACGATATAGAAAGGAATGACTCACAGGACAGCAAAAACAATGAGGAGTCGATTGCAGGAACTTCGCTGGTCCACCGATCTGCAGATCGGGAAGATCTTGACCGATGAGCAAATGAAGGAGTACCGGAATCTCAGGGAAGAGCAGAATGGAATGTCGGAGAACAATGACTTACAGCATGGACGAAAATTCCGCTTCGGCGGACTAAGCGGCTCTTAACGGGCTGAAGTGAACCGAATAGAAAACCCAATAATCTCTAAAGTATGTCAATGGGAGCAAGATACTTAGGCATTCTCATTCCGGATTGCCCGGGCCATGCATGTCCCTCCCCTTCCCCCTTTGAGTATGGCCCGGGCCTTTTTTTTTACCGGCTGTTTCATATTCCCAATGTTGCTGAGATCAGGACGTTATGTTTCGAAGTCCTTGCGCTATCTAGTGCTTTCACGAGATCTGGACTATGCCAACTAAGTCTTCAGAAAGTCCCAGCGTCCTATCCTTCGTGATAACGAGACATTTTTTACAGCATTTTTTGCTTTTTTTAAAAGCTCTATAAACTTCGGGTGAGACAGCACCATTTTTGCAAGTGTCGGTGATATAATGAAATTAATGAAAGGTATCCGAATGATATACTTTACGGCGTTCATTTTAGTGATAGGCAGCTTTCTTTTGTTTCCCGGATTGATAATCGGGGAGTCAGATCAGGTTACTCAAGGCAATTTGCTGTTGGCACAGCCCCTTATTCGGGAAGGCGACTTAGCGGTAAGGCTCGTTGAAACGTTTAGCCTTGGTGAGGTGGTAACTGAAGCCGAAGCTGAGAGCTTATTGATTTCAATTGATATCGCACCCGGGAACGGCTGGATCGCCGATTATCCTGTTACCCCCGATATAGTCGGTGAATTGCAGACTGCAATCAGCGAGGCAGCAGAGTCCGGCAAACTAGCTGTTAGCGAGGACGTTGCCTTACAGACATTGCAGAACATCTTGTCCGATTATGACCTGTCTGCAACAGCAGATACCTCACAGACGGACACAGGTGAAGCGTCTCCACCTGACTATCCAGACTCTGCGGCAGCGAGGAACTATTATTATGATGAGGGGCCTCCTGTGGTTACCTATTATGCTCCTCCTCCTGATTATGCGTACCTTTATACTTGGGTATCTTACCCTTTTTGGTGGCGAGGATCACGATTTCCAGGGTTCTTCGTAGAGAAGAAGTTTCATGTCTGGGTGCACGGTCCCGAGCGTGGACATGGACAATATGTCAGCAATTACTTCCAGGATTCGAAGTCAAACAAAATATTTCGTATCGATCCCGCTGACAGGTCTAAGGGTGGAACTGTTGCGGATGGTGGAGGCGTGAGACGGCCTGTCTCTCCGACACCGACCGAGGCTGCAGCATCGGGCGAAAGTCATGCGCGTTCAATTATCAGGACACAAGGAGAATTTCGAGGTTATGGTGCGTCAGGATCCTCCATCGGAAGTCGCTCAAATGTTTTTGAGCGCTCAGGCAACACCAACTTTGAACGAAATGCAAGCGATCGTGGGTTCCAAAGCCGTTCCATCGCCGGTCAGATCTCGGGCAAGGGCAATAGTGTGGGAAGCTCCCGCGATGGTGCTGCCAGGGGTGGAGGCAGCTCAGGAGGATTCCATGGTGGAGGCAGAGGATCTGCTGCCGGAGCGCGTCATTAAAGGTACAATATGTGCTCTTAGTGTATTTTGTTGCTCTTTACGGGATTAACAATACGGATCGGGATTCCAGAGCATATTAGGAAGGAACAATGCTTAAAAGTATGACCAGATTAGAAAACTTTCATCGACATGGTCTAACGGTTTTCATAGTAAATGTCTTTCTGATGATGGCTTTCACTTCTATTGTTTCAGCTCAAGATATCGCGCGTAGGCAGTTCAAGTCTCCGCAAGAGGCATTCAAAGCACTGTTGCATGCGGCGAAGAACAATGATACCAAGGAATTGCTGGCCATCTTTGGTCCTGAAGGCAAAGACATCATCTCATCTGGTGACGCAGTTGCCGATACGGAGGCTCGCAAGCGTTTCGTGAAGGCAGCTGGCGAAGGCATTAGGTTTATAAAACTGGACAAATTGACAACTCTTGCACTCATCGGAAAAGACAGGTGGTCCTTTCCTATCCCCTTGGTTATAACAGAGCATGAATGGGTTTTTTCCACCGAAGAGGGTAAGGAAGAGATTCTCAATCGGCGGATAGGGAGAAACGAATTGAATACCATTCAGGTTGCTCTGGCATATGTCGCTGCGCAACGTGAATATGCCAGTAAAGACAGGATTGGTGACGGGGTCTTACAATACGCCCAACATTTTCTGAGCCAGAAAGGCAAGAAGGACGGTCTTTACTGGGAGGCTACACCCGAGGAAGAGATAAGTCCTTTAGGTCCTTTGGTTGCACGCTCCAATGAGGAAGGATATGTTTTCAGGAAAGGCGAGATACCTATTCCATATCACGGGTATTATTTCAAGATTTTGAAAAGCCAGGGTAGCAGTGCACCAGGTGGCAAGCTTGATTATATGGTCGCCGGCAGGCTAGTCCGCGGCTTTGGCCTATTGGCATATCCCGCAGAATACGGGGTGTCCGGTATTATGACCTTCGTGGTAAACCATCAGTGTGTTGTCTATGAGAAAGACTTAGGGTTCAGGACTAAGGAAAGGGTAAAAGAGATGACAGGATATGACCCTGACAGATCGTGGCATAAGGTAGAAAATAGCTCAGCTGGGCATAGAAGATAGGGATCGATGTAATGACTGTACTGAACAGCATTTCCGCATAAAAGTTTTTTGAACGTTTCTCATAACCAGGCGTCATATCAGGTGTCAACAATCTCTGTTTCTGCTCCGCATCTCGATGCTACAAATCTACAATCAGGTCTTCCGAATATGACACTTACAATCGCATTGTCAGCGCTGTAGGTTTTAAGCAGAAATGTGTAGTAGAACAACTTCTTGTCTAAATTTCTAAAGTCGGTGGAAGTTAACAAATACCGACAAGTAGTATGGGGATAAAGATATACTCTCGGTTTGGTACGTCCAAGATGGAATTTCCTGACGGGTTCATATCTTTCGAGATATGCGTGGGATCATGCGTGGAACCATTGTCATATATTTACGGTACTGTTCTCCAAAACGTTGTAAAAGCTCCTTCTCTTCAAAAGGAATCACCGCCCCATTGGCGACGATGAAGTCTGCTAGAGTCAGGATTCCAACAGCGGTCACCCCAGTAATAAAATAAATGCCAAGAAAAATCATGGTATGTGCGAGATATGTAGGGTGGCGTACGACCGCGAATGGGCCCTTGTCGACCAGCTTCGATCTTTGTGGCTTCAAGATTTCCGGGATCCCTATAATGCCTTGCAAAGAAAGAAGTGCGGCTGTCCATATATGAAGAAGCGTGCCGGCTGCAAGAAGGATCAACCCGACAATTGACAATAAGACAGGAACTACGATTCTGTGAGCGGTTATGGGGCCACGCTTTAGGAAAATCAAGTAGGCTGTAAGGAACCAGATGATAGCAATAAGGAGATAGGTAAGGCGGCCGAGTTTTCTAAAGTATCCCGTTGCGAAATGAACAGGAATCCAAAAAAGCGGGATAACCGGCCAGAGCAGTATTGTAACGAGAGCAAGAATATTTTTCACAATACTAAGTATAACCAAAGCTCAGTGTTAATTCTCGATAAAAATTGGCGCGCATTTTCATTCAAAACTGACCACTCTACTTGGGTAGATGTGTTTCCTCCCACCAATAAATGTGCTATGTGAAAGGAGTAAGATCTGCAGCGCAGGATTGGTGGTGAGGCACTCCCTGTCTTGTCGGATAGAGTACCAAAGAGACACGGCCACACAGTTCGCTGGCAGGTCAACACCACCCGCACTACGGGGCTCGCCCTGACGACCAATCCAGACGTCTCTGCCACAATTACTCTCTTTGCAACACCAGTGCCGGCGCCGAAACTGGTTCTCGGCTCCGGCTTCACAAGCTTGGGCTTTGCAGATTAAAGAAGTAGACAACCGGCATAGGGTTATTTCAATGTCATTAGCTAGCTATATGAGTGAGATCATTGTCGGATTATTTGCACTGGATCCACAACCGTCAGAACGTTGAGCTATTTCATGCGGTTGTCCAATTTATCGGCCACTGCCTTACTTGCGGACTTCTCATGCCAAGCTCAAAGCTGAGGATGGGGACTACCATATGAAAGTGTAAGTCAGAAATCCTGTTTAGAAAATATGTGCGTCGGCTGTCACAAGTAACTGGCTGTATCAAATATTTTGGAGAACATCTATGAATTCTTTCAATCGTGCAATATCTTTTTCGTTCACCTCTATAAATTCTATCCCGGTATCATAGCGTTTCGGTAACTTGCCCGGTATTTCCACACAATAGGCCGTTCTACCCATAACTCTTATAGGTTTATTGTCTTCAGGAATGGTTATTTCCATCGGAAATCTGCTTTCAACGTCCAGTTCCTCTTTGGTTTCTAAAAGCATTCCGCCCAAACTAATAATCTTCACATCACAACTCTCGCGATTGTCCAGGATAACGGTCTTTTCTGGCTGTATAATGTTCACCCTGAGCCCCTGTACTCTGGTTTTGACTGCCTCGTCTGCGATATTATGCCTTATGAAATCCATGAGATCAGCCCCTTGTCCTGTTAACACATCATCGAATCTGAGCCCAGCTTCATATACTGGAAATTTTTTACCCCGCACCTGTCTTGTTATGCCGGTCATCTTTTCCCACACCACGACGCCCTTTAATGCAATGGTACTGTCTTCAGTATCAACCCTCAGGGTATACTCGCCACCCATATTTAGTCTTTTGGTTAAACTGAGCGCAGCTCCACCGAGGCTTATGTTGAGCAGCTTCACTTCAGTGACGAACAGCAACTTGCACTGGACGTCCATCCCTTCTATTAAGAACCTCTTATGCCCTCTTCTCTCTTTCATCTGTTTATCATATCACAATGCGATGCTGGTGTAAAAGATG
>CAZNTS010000060.1:0-4574 GCA_964576045.1 uncultured Nitrospiraceae bacterium
TGAGAGAGTCGGAGAGCTGCCACAGCCCAGGAGCACTTGGCTGGCTGCTGACAACCCTTAATGATTTTGGTAGCGTTAGGAGAGACAATATCGCAGCTGTGAAAAGGTGAGAAAGAGATGTCGTTAAGGCTTCTTAAGGAAAAAAAACTATCCATCGCTGTGCTCATGACTGCTGCGATATGTATGGCCGATCTGTTCACCCCTTTGTGGTTTGACGTGTGGGTGCTCTACCTTATTCCTTTGTTTTTTATGTTCCAGTCTGCAAAACGGCCCTATGTCTATTCTGTAATTGTTAAAGTGCTTGTTGCTGCAGGTTTGTTTCTTTCTCCGGGGGATAACACACCTTTCATGCATGCTGCGATAAACCGCCTTACTGGGATATGCGGGGGGTGGGGAGTATCGTTTCTTCTAATGCGGCTGAGAGGCTTGCACGTATCATTGCTTCAAAACCGCACCGAACTTGAGAAGCGTGTTGAGGACAGGACAACAGAGTTATTGCAGGCAAATCGCTCGCTCCAGAACGATATCGCTGAGAGGAAGAATATAGAGGAGGCATTAAGGGACAGTGAAGAAAACTATCGCCTGCTTTTTAATAAGACTCCCATTGGAATATTCAACTATGATACGCAGCTGATCCTCACTGCATGGAACGATCATTTTATGGCAATTCTTCAATCGAGCCGCGAGAAATTATTGGGCGTGGACATGAAGACACTGAAGGACCAAAGCGTGATCCCGGCTATCCGCAGAGCAATAGAGGGAGAAGAAGGCCATTATGAGGGCTTTTATCGAGCCACAACAGGCGTTGCAGAAATCTGGGTATCGATGAGTACTGCCCCTATCTTCGACAAGGATGGTAAGGTCAAAGGTGGCGTAGGGATAATTCAAGATATCACCGAGCGTAAACGGGCGGAGGATGCGCTTCGGAGAAGCGAAGAAAAGTATCGCTCATTGGTTGAATCTACGGATGATTCTATTTATGTGGTAGACAGGAATTACAGATACCTCCATATGAATAAGAAACACATAGCAAGGATGGACTTTTCGGGAGAGGAATATATTGGTCGTGCATACGGCGAGTTTCACGGGGATAAAGAAACGCGTCTTTTTATCAGAGACGTCGATAAAGTATTTGAGACGGGGCAATCTATAAGGCGTGAATTTAAAAGCAACAGGGATAATAAATATTTTGTTCAGACATTAAGTCCCGTAAAGAACGCTGCTGGACAATCAGTAGCTGTAACCATTATTTCAAAAGATATCACCGAACACAAGAATATGGAGGAAAAACTTCGGGCGTTGTCTCTTACAGATGAACTAACGGGCCTGTACAACAGGCGGGGATTCTTTACCTTTTGTGACCGGACTTTAAAAGTGTGCAGACGCGAGAAGAAAGGGGCCTTCTTGCTCTATGCCGATCTGGACAACCTCAAGGAGATCAACGATCGATTGGGACATCAGGAGGGCGACAAAATGTTGGCTGAAACAGCCGATATTTTTAAAAAAACGTTCAGGGATTCTGACATAATAGCCCGCATCGGAGGAGATGAGTTTATAGTTTTCCCCGTGGGAAGTACAAAAGAGGATTCAGAAGTAATCACCAATCGGTTACTTCGTAATATAGAAAATGACAATGCAAAAAAGGCCCGTAATAAATACGTGCTATCAGTAAGCTTTGGAACTTCCTATTATGACCCGGGAAACCCTTGTTCCATTGACGAATTGATAGCAGAGGCCGAGAAACTGATGTATGCGCGAAAAAAAGACATCAGGTTTTGAAACCATAAAGTCGGTAACACTCAGGCGGCCTATCCTTCCTTCGATAACTGTCTGAAGTATTTCCTTATACGCATGGCGTTCGTGCCCACATCGCTAAGTCCGACTCGTGATTCGGATCTGACGTCTATCCTGCTTTTCTTGTCCAGGGGCGTTATACGAACCACAATATCGTCCTTGAACCCGAACCAGAATGTGGTGTCGGTGGCTTCGATGCGCATCTCCTTCTTGTCCGCGTCCACAATCTGCCACGACATCCTCCGGGCTGCCAGAAGGGCTCTGTCAAAGGCATTGTCCGGAGGGACATCGAGAACGAGCGGTTTTATGTCGGTATATGCCTCATGCTGTTTCAAAGCGATGTCCGGCCCGCCGTAAACTGACGAGTTCGGGGCATCTTGCCTTAGCGGAATGACCGCAACGAAGAGCGGCGGATCGTCAGTGTCTGTGCTGATGTCATGGATCCTCGGCAGATTTTTAGCAGCGTGATACCACGAAAAAGGGACTCCGAAAACAGTAAGGCCTATTGCCAAGCTGATACAGGAAAGCATCCATCTTGCCTTCACCCCGCCTCGCAAAGCAGTGATCAATGCAATCACGGAAACGACAACTGAAAGAAGACCACACAGGGCAGCAGTCATAAGCAACTTAAAGCCAAAGCGAAAATCCCACAGACCCCAACGGCTGCCGAACACGGAGAGAGCAACCATGAAAACTGCGGTTCCTGCAAGAACCTGCCCTAGAAAAGCAGTGCTGGACGCCGATAAAGCACCTGGTTTGCCTTGCCCTCTTTCATCCATAGGTAAATCCGTATCCTCCTTTCTTTTAAGTCTATCAGGGTTATCACGGGGTTTCCACTTCGCAAAACTGTGTACTGAATCAAAGCCACAGCGCAATTGACTGGACTCACACTAACGTTTTATCATAAGCGACCATGGTGGGGCCGGAAAAACAGCTTGAGATGATCAGAAGGGGCTCGGTCGAGATAATACTCGAAAAAGACCTCATCCATAAGCTCGAAAGGTCGGTAAATAACAACAAACCACTCAAGATCAAGGCCGGCTTTGATCCAACCGCCCCAGACATCCATCTCGGCCATACAGTGCTTCTTGAGAAGATGCGGCAGTTCCAGGAACTTGGCCATGAGGTGATCTTCCTGATCGGAGATTTTACGGGCATGATAGGAGACCCGTCAGGAAAGAGCGAGACAAGAAAGCCGCTGACCAAGGAAGAGGTGTTTGAAAATGCGAAAACTTATAAAGAGCAGATATTCAAGATCCTCGATCCTGAAAAGACAATAATCGACTTCAATTCCCGCTGGATGTCGACGATGACCGTCGAGGATATGATCAAACTTACCAGCCATTACACTGTTGCGCGGATGCTCGAGAGGGAGGATTTCAAGCAGAGGTTCACGAACCAGGGCCCCATAAGCATCCATGAATTCATTTACCCGCTTGTGCAGGGGTACGACTCAGTGATGCTCAGGGCCGACGTTGAATTGGGCGGGACTGATCAGAGGTTTAACCTTCTGGTTGGCCGGGAACTCCAGAAAGAGTATGGCCAGGAGCCGCAGTGCCTTGTGATAATGCCGCTCCTGGAGGGCACGGACGGCGTGAAAAAGATGTCGAAGAGCCTTGGCAATTATATCGGGATAAGCGAATCGCCCAGAGAAATGTTCGGAAAGATCATGTCCGTCAGTGACGAGCTCATGACCCGGTACTACGAGCTTCTGAGCCATATAACCCTTGAAGAGCTTACCGTTTTGAAACTGGGCCTGAATGATGGAACAGTTCACCCCAAGAAGGCAAAAGAAGACCTTGCACTGGAGATCGTTGAAAGATACTGGGACAAAGAGGCAGCGGTCCAGGCAAGCAGGGAATTCGAACGCGTATTTAAAGAAAAAGCAATGCCTGATGAGGTTCTGGAAATGACTATTAATGAAACTACTGCCATGAAAGGGGCCGCCGAGATAAAAAAATCCAGGCTCCCTCAAATCATGAGGGATGGAAACCTCGTAAAAAGCACAAGTGAAGCTATCAGACTTATTAAACAAGGCGGCGTCAGAGTTAATGATGTTACTGTCAACGACCCGGACATGATGCTGGAACAAGGCGAGCATATACTCAAGGTCGGCAAGCGGAGGTTCCTCAAGGTTAAAGTGCAATGATGCTCAGCACGACAGAAATGATCTTACGGCTTCTCCTTGGCGCATTAATAGGCGGCATCATCGGCTTCGAGCGGTCGAGTCACGGTAGGGCCGCTGGTTTCAGGACCCATCTCCTCGTCTGCGTTGCAGGGGTCCTCATCATGACGGTGTCGGAATATTATCATTACCTGAGCCTCTGGGATCCTTCCTACATACGTGTCGATCCGGCTAGACTTGCAGCAGGCGCTATCACCGGTGTTGGTTTTTTGGGTGCAGGGGTGATCGTAAAAAGCGGGTTAAACGTCCAGGGACTTACAACAGCGGCATGTCTTTGGATCGTGTCTGCCATAGGACTCTCCATCGGGAGCGGTCTCTACGTTGCAGCCATTGTCAGCTTCGTGATCACTTACCTCGCACTCTGGCTGCTGAGGATGGTCGAAGACAGGATGCCACAAGTTTCCTACAGGTTCTTACACGTTGTAATGGGAGACGACGGAGATGAGGAGATTATCACCTCTTTGGTCCGAAAAAATGAAGCTACTGTGGGCGATATTAACTACGAAAAGAATGTCGAAAAGAAGGAATTATCGCTGGATATAACGATCGTCCTCAAAAACACCGCGAACGCAAAGAAGATTCTCCAAGATCTTTC
>CAZNTS010000061.1:0-2600 GCA_964576045.1 uncultured Nitrospiraceae bacterium
TCGGGGGCAACACCGATTTCCTCAATATGCTTAACAACAGCAGGTTAAAGTCTAAGAAGATATCGAAGACCGAGGCAGTTCAATCGCAGCTCCAAAAGCCACTGGACAGCGAGAATGTGCACATCGGACCGTCCGATTACATACCATGGCTTCATGACAATAAGGTCTGTTTTCTGAGGATGGAAGGAAGGGGATTCGGCATGATACCCATAAATATTGAACTGAGGCTTTCCGTGGAGGACTCGCCGAACAGTGCGGGAGTCGTAATCGATGCGATAAGGTGCTGTAAGATCGCGCAGGACAGGAAGGTTGGGGGGGTCTTGGTGTCACCGTCCTCGTACTTCATGAAGCATCCTATCGAACAGTTCTCCGATGAAGAGGCGAGGGACATGGTCGAAGAGTTCATCGCGGGGAAAAGGGAGAGATGAGGGTTGCTGGGTGCGCGCTTAGGTCATTTTCTCGATAAACCGTTAAGTCCGCTTGCGAGAAAAGTCCCGTTCAATCCCAATGCCCTTACTGTTGCCGGATTTGTGATTACTGCTGCAGCCGCTTTTGTGATTCCCTCTAACCTCAGGCTCGGGGGGGTGCTGGTCCTCGCTGGCGGGGCCTGTGATATGTGCGACGGGATTCTCGCAAGGGCGAACGGAAAGACGACTAATTTTGGTGCATTCCTGGACTCTCTTCTCGACAGGTATTCAGACGCCTTCCTGTTCCTGTCGGTTGCATGGTATCTGGCAGGGAGGGGTGAACGTACAGGGGCGTTCCTCAGCATCGGCACAATGGTCGGTGCACTGCTGGTGAGCTATGCACGAGCCAGGGGAGAAGGCCTTGGCATCAATAGCCAGGCCGGGCTGATGGAAAGGCCTGAAAGAATCTTGCTCTTGATCTTTGCGATGTTGACCGGCTGGCTTGTCCCTGTGCTTTGGATACTCTTTTTCCTTACCCATGCCACGGTCTTACAGAGGGCACTTGTTGTCTGGCGGGCAAGGCGCTAGGCTTACTCAGGCTCCGTTGGTACTCTGGCCAGATCTCCGAACCAATACCCGATGTTCGGGCGTTATCTCAAGTAGCCTCTTCCGGTGAGATGGATTCCGAACAGGCACCTGCTTTAGGATGGCTGAACTACGCGCGACACGTCAGAGTTGTGAGCCGTCCCGCTTTTTTGCAGTCCCACTATGAAAAAATCCTCAAGCAATTTGATTACCCACCGTACGGAGTATGTCCTGTCACGGCCGGGGAATGCGCTCAGGATACGTATCTCCTGTCCCTCGCTTAAAGGGATGTATGAATAAAGACCGAGTCCGGAGTCGCTTATATTTATAGTGGTGCCTACCATGACTTTCCCACTATTGGACTCCAGGGCGAACTCTATGGGAGAGAAATACCGATGATGCGGTTCAGCCCTTCGCTCGGTATATATAGAAGGATTGTCAGACATTTCTCTTGAATCATAGGGTACTGAAGCAGATAAGTAAATCGCCCGGAGGGGGTAATTTAGGGGGATGAAAAAAAAGAAGCTTCTGATAAGGCCGGAGTCAGGACGGGCTGAGCTTCTTCTTCAACAGTTCGTTCACAAGCTGAGGGTTTGCCTTTCCCTTGGTGGCCTTCATTACCTGGCCTACAAAAAATCCTGTGAGCTTTTCGTCGCCGCCCCTGAAGCGTTCGACTTCCCCCGGATGTTTTGAGATGACATCATCCACCGCCTTTTCGATCACTCCTGAATCACTGATCTGGGTAAGGCCTTTTTCTTTAACGATCTCCAAGGCGCTCTTCCCCGTCCTGTACATCTCCTCAAAAATGCCCTTGGCGATCTTTCCACTGATTGTGCCATTGTCCACAAGCGTGAGCATCTCCACCAGAGCTTGCGGCTTCAGGGGACATTCTTCAACCGTCCGGGTTTCTTCATTGAGCAGCCTCATGAGGTCTCCCATCATCCAGTTCGATACGGTCTTCGGGTTACCACCCGCTTTGACCGCTTCCTCGAACCAGTCGGCCGTTGTTCTCTCGGAGGTCAAAAGATTGGCGTCATATTCCGGCAATCCATATCCGGAGATAAAGCGTTCTTCCCGTGCGTCAGGCAGCTCCGGAAGAGAGACCTTAATAGCCTCGATCATCTCTTCGCTTGCCATGATCGGGACGAGGTCGGGTTCTGGAAAGTAGCGGTAGTCATGGGCCTCTTCCTTGGTCCTCATGGAGTGGGTAGTTCCGGTCGCAGGGTCCCAGAGACGCGTTTCCTGTATGATCCGTCCCCCTTCTTCCAATATCCGCATCTGGCGTCTTATTTCGTATTCCAGCGCCTTCTCCACAAACCTGAACGAGTTGATGTTCTTCATCTCGACTTTTACCCCAAGTTCCCTGATGCCTGCCGGCCGTATAGAAACATTTGCGTCACAGCGCAGAGAGCCCTGCTCCATGTTGCCGTCGCAGACCCCCAGATAGCGCAGGACAGTCCGGAGTTTTCTCATGTATGCCGCTGCTTCTGCGGGTGTCCTTATGTCTGGTTCCGAGACGATCTCCATCAAGGGTACTCCTGCCCTGTTAAGGTCCACAAAACTGTGATTGCCGCTGCCTTCATGGATATTCTTGCCCGCATCTTCCTC
>CAZNTS010000062.1:0-2749 GCA_964576045.1 uncultured Nitrospiraceae bacterium
ATCCGGATTTCTTTCTTGACAAGGTTTTTTGTACTGTGATAACCTCGTTAGGCTCACAATCAAGGAGGAAAAAGCCGGAATGTTAGAACTGCATCCACTTTGGTTTGTTGTCCTGCTCATAAATTTCCTTGTCTTGGTTTATGTTCTCAATATCGTCCTTTTCAGGCCTTTTGTGCGGCTTTTTGCCGAGCGTGAGAATTCGATCAAGAGGGCCATGGACTTTGCTGCCGAGATGAATAAGAAAAAAGAAGACGCGGTTGCAGCCATGAACCAGGAACTCAAAGCGGCCATAGGAAAGTCGAACGAAATATTCGAGGCTATGAGGAAGGAAGGGATGGAACGCCAGAAGGAGATCCTGGAAGACGCGAACAGGCGGGGCCAAGAGCTTATCGGGAAAGCAAAAGAGTCGCTGAGAGCAGAGTCTGATAAGGCCCGACAGAAGCTGCGTGCCGATGTCGAAAAATTCTCGGATGAGATAGTGAAAAAACTGGTGGGAGCGTGATAACAAGAGTTAAGAGGTCAAGGATGCCGTCGACTTTTTACTTCTCACTCCTTTTCTTCATTTGTTTTTTCTTATATGGCGGAATCGTCTCTGGGGCTGAGGAAGCCGCCGCCAACGGTGCAGAATGGAAGGAATGGCTCTGGAGGATACTGAATTTTGCTATCCTTGTCGCCATCCTTGTTAAGTTCGCGAACAAACCTCTCAGGGAGTTTCTGAAAAAGAGAACGGAGCTGATCGAAAAGTCGCTCAAGGAGGCGCAGGAAGCAAAGGAACTCGCTGAGAAGGCCCTTGCCGAGGTTGAGGAAAGGCTGAAGCTGAAAGACAAGGAGATAGAGGATATCCTTTCGCGTACCCGACTGTCGGCGGAAAAGGAACGAAGTTTTCTTCTGCAGCAGGGGGAACAGATGAAGGAGAAGATCCTTGAGCAGGCCAAGACAAATATCGATTACGAGTTGAGACAGGCCAGGGATTCCATTAAGGCCGAGGCCGCTGGTATCGCGCTGGAGCTTGCTGAGAAGAAGCTCAAAGATAAGCTCACCAAAGAAGAGCAGATAAGGCTCATCGAGGAATCTCTGAAAAGGATGGAAAGCAAGAATTGAAAGGCAAACAGGCGGTTAAGAGATGCGCGAAGATGTTTTTCAACTCTGTAGGAACTGACGCAATACCGAAGGCGCTGGATGAGCTTAGTGTGATACAGGGGCTTCTGCAGAGAAGCACAGAGTTCAGAGGCCTTCTGGAAAACCCGCTTTTTACGCCTGCAGAGAGGGCTGAAGGGCTGAAGAAGGTCGCAGAGCGGCTTAAGATATCAGAGGATACCGTAAGGTTTGTCTTATACCTTTCCGAAGAAGTCCTTGTCTCTTTCTTTGCTGAACTGGTGCAGATTATCACGACCATGTACCTCGAAAGGAAAAAAAGGGCAAAGGCCACGGTTGTGATGCCGGTAGAAACAGGCAACAGATATGATGACTCGCTCAAGTCCGCCCTCAAAAGGCTGACCGGTAGAGATGTGGAAATAGAGTATCTTGTGGATCCTTCTCTCTTGGGTGGGGTTATGATAAAAGTGGGGAGTACCATGTATGACAGTAGCCTAAAAGGCCAATTGAGGCTTTTAAGAGATGAGCTCATAAAGGAGTGATGATATGGAGATCAAAGTAGAGGAAATAAGTGAACTCTTAAGAAAGCAGATTACGGACTTCGAAAAGAAGGTGGATGTCAGTGAGATCGGAACGGTAATCTCAGTTGGAGACGGTATTGCGAGGGTTTATGGTCTCGAAAAGTGTATGGTGTCAGAACTCCTGGAATTCCCCAGCGGTGTGATGGGCATGGCCCTTAACTTGGAAGAAGATACCGTGGGAGCTGTCCTTTTTGGTGAAGACTCACTCATCCACGAAGGTGACGTGGTAAAGCGGACCGGAAGGATCATGTCGGTTCCTGCAGGCGAGGCCATGAGGGGTAGGGTCATAAATGCAATAGGTCAGCCCATTGACGGAAAAGGGCCCATCGCAACGTCTGAGATGAGAATTGTGGACGTCGTCGCTCCGGGTATTGTTGACAGGCAACCGGTCAAGGAGCCTCTTCAGACAGGACTTAAAGCGATCGATTCCATGATCCCGATCGGAAGGGGCCAGAGGGAACTTATCATCGGTGACCGCCAGACTGGGAAGACCGCCATTGCACTGGATGCCATTATCAACCAGAAGGGCGGAGATGTCACCTGTATCTATGTGGCTGTCGGACAGAAACGTGCCAACATTGCCCGTGTACTGAAGACCCTGGAAGAAAACGGGGCAATGGAGCACACCATCATCGTCTCCTCGACAGCAAGCGAACCTGCTCCGCTACAGTACATTGCGCCATATACAGGCTGCGCCATTGGAGAGTATTTCAGGGACAACGGAAAGCACGCCCTCATCATCTACGATGACCTCAGCAAACAGGCAGCATCATACAGGCAGCTTTCCCTCCTGCTCAGGCGTCCGCCGGGGCGTGAGGCATATCCCGGCGATGTTTTCTATCTACATTCAAGACTTCTCGAAAGGGCCGCTAAGCTCTCGCCGGAACTCGGTGGGGGCTCTCTCACAGCACTGCCCATAATTGAAACACAAGCCGGTGACGTTTCCGGGTATATCCCGACAAACGTTATTTCCATTACGGACGGTCAGATATATCTCGAGCCTGAACTTTTCTATGCGGGCGTAAGGCCTGCGGTTAACGTTGGTCTCTCGGTCAGCCGCGTGGGCGGTGCTG
>CAZNTS010000063.1:0-5430 GCA_964576045.1 uncultured Nitrospiraceae bacterium
GGCCCACAATCACATAATCGCAACCCACGTCCTCCAGCATCGGAGCAGATACCTCGCCAGTGAATGCGCCCTTCTCCTCGTAAAAAAGGTCCTGAGCCGACAGACCCACGTTAGTCCCTGCCAGCCTCTCTGCAACGGCAAAAAGAGATGTGAAAGGCGGAGCAAGTACTATGTCCACGTCTTTTACATCCGCGACAGCCGGCAAAAACGCGTAGATGAAATCCATGGACTCAGGCACGGTCTTGTTCATCTTCCAGTTGGCTGCGATAAAGGGTCTACGCATAATTAAAGTATTTATTTAATATTATTGACGACTCCAAAGTCAAGAAGAAGTCCTGCCTACCATAACAAATCATCAAAGTGTAGCGAGAGGAGACCACAAACAATTTTGGGGATATCTTAGCTCCGATATTATAAGAAACCATTCTGCAGGTGAGAGTGATGCTTGCTGAGAATCACGAAATATCACCGGTATATGACC
This sequence comes from uncultured Nitrospiraceae bacterium, assembly GCA_964576045.1. GTDB lineage: Bacteria > Nitrospirota > Thermodesulfovibrionia > Thermodesulfovibrionales > UBA9159 > CAZNTS01. The sequence goes on from CAZNTS010000063.1 coordinate 482, forward strand.
CTTCCAGATGAACACGCCCCGGGGTGTAAATTTTATTAGGCGTTATATGTGTACTCTGCTCTTTTGTCTTCAGACCTGTCGTCTGTTGAATGGTCCGACCCTGCATAAATATGAGCAATTCCCTTGAGCAATGATTCCTCAATATATTTACGATTGACCGTCGGGAATACTCCTTCAACCAGCCAACTATGTAAATGAGCCAACTCTATATTGTTTTCATTTGCTTGCTCGCATAACCCTGCTAACACCGTAGCGCCTGCAGGATAAAGAGATTTCTTGTTGCTCTGATGGTGAATCAAGGGCTAGTGACCAGCCTTTCTGTACTATTTTCCCATGAGATGTCCAACAAGTCGCTCAACCTGCCTGCGAGGTTGCCGGGGTCGAAGTCAGACCCCTTGTTAATATGGCTCGCAGGGCTCAAAAACTCCACCTTTCCAGGCGGGAATTGTTGGCTTCTCACAAAGAAAGAATGTTGGAAGTCGCAGTGGGCGCACATCAGCTCTTTTCTTTTGTGTCCTTCGACACAACCATGGGGGCCATTTTCCCCCAAGAACACGCAATTCTTCGCATTTGCCATGATGCGGCATTGGAGTTATAAATACAGCATTAGAGGTTTTTTTAACGTCCCAGCGGGTTTTCCCTAAAGCATAAATCTGTTATCATTCCAGACGTAAGGAATAGATATAATGAAAATAGAATTCCTTGGCGGTGTGCGGGCGGTTACTGGGACGTGCTTTCGTCTGGAAATGCTCGGACTTAATATGCTCATTGACTGCGGAATGGCACAAGGCGCAGACGACGATGATGCCAACAGGAAACCCTTTTCCTTTGATCCCCGGCTAATAGATTACCTTTTTCTCACCCATGCGCATATCGACCACAGCGGCCTCATACCAAAACTGGTGAAGGACGGTTTCAGGGGAAGGATCGCTGCCACTCCGGCCACCGCTGATCTAGTGGAGATAATGCTCTATGATTCCTCTCACATTCAGGAAACCGATGCGGAATGGCTAACTAGGAAATCATTGCGTGCAGGGAAGGCGCCTGTCATGCCCCTGTACACTGATGAAGACGTGAAGAACATCCTTCCCCTGTTCAACCGGGTTCCATACGGAAAATTGTCCCATACGGGGAAAGGGATGAAGTACAGGTTTCTCGATGCGGGCCATATCCTCGGTTCCGGGAGTCTAGAACTCTGGTTCCAGGACAGTTCCAGGGAAAAGAAAATCCTGTTCTCGGGGGACATAGGGAAAAAGGGGAATCCGATCATTAATGACCCGACAATGGAAACAGAAGCTGATTATGTGGTGATGGAGTCAACCTACGGGAACAGACTGCACAAGGGCATGGATGCGACTGTGAACGAATTAATCGAGGCGATCACGATTACATTCACAAAAGGAGGTAACGTGATAATCCCTTCATTTGCGGTCGGCAGGACCCAAGACATCCTCTATGTGCTGAACCGCCTCGTAAGGGAAAAGAGGATACCCTGCGTAAATGTGTATATAGACAGCCCTCTCGCAGAAAAAGCGACCATGACTTACCTCGCGCACCCCGAATGTTTTGACGATGAGGCAAAGAGGCTTCTAAAAGTTGGGGAGTTGGAAGACACTATAAAGCTGAGGTTCACCCATTCAGTTGAAGAGTCTATGGCCTTGAACCGGATAAAGTCCCAGGCAATCATAATCGCAGGGAGCGGAATGTGTGAGGGCGGGAGGGTCCGGCACCACCTGAAACACAATATCTGGCGGCCTGAGTGCAGCGTGGTTTTCGCTGGTTTCCAGGCAAGGGGCACGCTCGGTAGGACTATTGTTGACGGCGCGAAGACAGTCCACATCCTTGGAGAAGAGATCGCCGTAAAGGCAGCAGTTTATACCCTCGGGGGGTTCTCGGCTCACGCCGACAGGGATGGGCTCCTCGACTGGCTTTCTTCATTCACAAATAGGCCCCGAGTTTATGTGGTACATGGGGAAGAGACCATATCTCTCTACTTTGCCAAACTCATAAAAGAACGGTACGGCTTTACTGCTCTTGTTCCTTCAAGGGGTGAGTCCTGTGAATTGTGATACTTCCTGGTGTAGCATTCACAGCTCTTAACTTCTAGCCGCTGCGCGGAAGTCCTTGCCGGTGCGTTGCCAGTTGATTTTTCATTTTTTTGGCGTAAGCTTTGGACTATGAGGCGCCTTACTTTCAGGGAAAGCCTCTGACATCACAATACCGGTGACGGAGGGAGTCCATGAAAGACATTCAGCATTTTATGCCGGGGAAAAACAATTTCGACGGCTTTATCGCAAGACTCTCAAAATTCCAGAAACTCTTTGCATCTGTGGCAAAGGGATATAACAACTATGCCTTTGAGGAGGTGACGGCCGACGGTCAGATCTCCCCAAAACTACGTCCCCACTGTCCTTCCCCCGAAAAAGTATGTTATGCCGCGGCAGGCAACTCTCATGGAACACGATTTCAGCAAGGGGCTAGACGTACAGGTCGTGAACCGCCGAACTATGAGGATCCACTTCCAATTGTTTCGAACGACTACGGCAATCAAAAATGCCATTCCTGTCTTAAACTTCCCGGATCATCGTTAAGCTTATATGGGGAATGAGAAGGAAAAACAGGCAGCTGCCCTCCGAAGTGTCGACATCGTCCGCAGCGGCGATGTAGTGGGACTTGGAACTGGCTCCACCGCTTCCTATTCTATACGCCACCTTGGGGAAAGAGTGCGCTCAGGTCTGAACATCCGGGCGATTCCTTCTTCGGTCCAGTCGCGGGATTTGGCCGTCTTAATGGGAATACCTCTGACGAACTTCGAAGAATGCCCGGAAATCGACGTTACCATAGACGGCGCGGATGAGATCGGTCCTGCCTTAGAACTCATCAAAGGAGGTGGTGGCGCTCTTCTCAGAGAAAAGATACTGACTTCCGTGTCACGCAAGGTCGTAATCATCGCCGATTCAAGCAAGCAGGTCTCGATGCTCGGAAGATTTCCCCTGCCAGTGGAGGTTGTACCCTTTGCCGAAATCCCTCTCGCAAGACGCATCTCCTCTCTCGGAGCTTCCGTATCTCTGCGAAAAGATCATTCAGGCCTTCCCTTTGTCACCGACGAGGGGCATCATATCCTAGACTGCCGTTTTGGCCGAATTCCCTGTCCCTCCCGATTAGCAGAGGAACTTTCCCGTATGCCCGGAGTGCTTGAACACGGCCTTTTCATCGGTGTGGCCGACCTAGTGCTGATCGGAAAAGGATCAGAGGTCATGGAGCTGCGTAGCATGCGTAATAAGCGCCAGAAGCCGGCATCTTTTCGCTGAGCGTTCTTAATTGGGCCTTGGCTCTTACAGGTCCAGCTCAACCAGTTTCATTCCTTCTAAGGCCCTCACATTATTGGGCGATATCATCAGCGCCTTTCTAAAAAATCCCTTTGCTCTTCTCGGAAAACCCAATTGCATAAAGACAAATCCTAGTTCGGCCAGATAAGATGCGTTCTGCGGATCCAGGCTTAGAGCTTTGGCATAAGATTTTTCGGCATCGACCAAATTGTTCCGTTTAAATAATGCCAGACCATTATAATAGTGGTATTCAGCTACAGTGTTGTCAAAGTATATTGCCTGTCCAAATAGCAGTTCAGCATCGGGAAACTCATGCTTCCTGAGTTCTTTTTTCCCCTCCTCAAAGAACGCCTTTGCCTTGTCCCGGTTTGAGGTCGACCTGCCAGGGTTTAGAGTCATCAATTTGTCATATTCCTTCCTCTTTTGCTGATTTGACAGCGTTGCATACGCTGCATAGATATAAGTAAAAATATCACCAAGTTTGTTCCTGAGCGAATCATCCGTGAGATGAAAGTGCATGTCGGGATGAAATTTTCTTGCAGCATTGTAATATGCACTCTTAATCTCTCCGAGAGGTGAGTATTTATTGACCCCTAACACTCCGTAATATCCAAGGCTTTCATATTTCCTGTGCATGTCCTCTATCATATCTCTGCATTGCGACGCAATCTCAGATTCTTCTTCCCTTGTGGTCTCTCCACTGACCACTCCAGAAATAATCTCATCCAAGATGTCTTCTGGCTTCTTATCAGGCGATCCTCCTCTGTGCGCCACGTCGATCATCCTGACATCGAGCAATGCCCTTATCGTCTTGAGAGCGTCGATATTATCTAATTGAGTAATAGATATGATCTCTTTTATGGAAGTCCTACCGTCAATACAAGCAGTTACTTTCTTACCCGCCTCGTCCATCACAATGCCCTGAATAAGATCGATAGTATCGGAAGAAAAAAATGGCACATCGTCAACTGAAGGCAAACTACTCTCGAGAAACTGCGAATCTCGCAGATTTCTCGTTCCGTGATAGATAAGATTGGCCGCCGAAAGTTTCATTGTAATAATATCCTCTGTAGGAAGAGGAGCTTCCTCGAATGCAAAAACGCCGTGCTCAAGACCGAAAAGGCTCAGGATGATCTCCTCGGCCTGATGCCTGACAACTTTCGCAAGTTCTTGCGGTTTGAGATAGCCGAGCTTCACAAGCACAGTACCCTGCCTCTGTTTAGTCCTCTGCAACTCCCTGACGGAAAGATCAAATTGTTCGCGAGTGATTCTACCCTCCCTCAGGAGAAGATCCCCCAGATGGTCTTCACCCTGATTCAAGTCGGAAAATATCACATCGCCATTTTTGATATAAATCCGCTTGACGATATCTCCGCTTTCCACCTTCAAAATGCCGGTCTTGCGACTCAGCTGCAAACCGACCAATGTATCTGTCAGTTTGAAATCGCTCACACGTCCCTTTAATCCCCCGACAATTCTGATCCCTAATCTGAGTCCTGATCTGCGAGGGTCAAGCCATACAACCCGACCGTCTGCTCCTATCTCTGGCTCTTTGACAACGAAATTTATTATGTAGCCTTTTTTGAGGGCAGGCATCCCCTCGACAAAGACTCCAAGCCC
>CAZNTS010000064.1:0-5765 GCA_964576045.1 uncultured Nitrospiraceae bacterium
TTTTTCTTCTTCTCTTCCATGTTCTATCACCTCCTATTCTTAAATCTTATCTAAATATATCGAAGTCCCCAAATAATGTCAATGAGATTCGAATAAGCGCAACTTAGAATCCCTGGACTAAGCAACCCTTTGATCTGACGTTTATTCCGGTTGAAGGAGCGGGTCTCGGATACCGGCTTCCTTAAAACCCTTTTCCCTGAAACGGCAACTGTCACACTGCCGGCAAGGAATATACATAGTTTGGGGTTCAAAGTCACGAGTCCGGAGCTCGTGGCCTTTCCCTTTAGCTGAGCTTTGGACTTTGAACTTAGAGTTTCCAATTCCTACAGGAGCAAGCTGAGGATCGTAGCAACTCCACGTCAGAGAATAGTCAAGTCCAAGGTCGATCCCTTTCATTATAATTTCACTCTTCCTCATAGACAAAAGAGGGGCATTCACCCTGAATCGCAGCCTTTGCTCGACCGATGCCTTTGTCGCAAGGTTAGCCATCCCCTCAAACGCCGTCAGATATTCCGGTCTGCAGTCCGGGTATCCGCTGTAATCCACCGCATTGGCTCCTATGAATATATCTTCCGCCTCCAGTACTTCCGCCCAAGCCAAGGCAAAAGAGAGGAAGATCGTGTTCCTGGCAGGAACATAGGTGACAGGTATGATTGAGGGGGTGCCCATGTCCTGAAACTCAGAAGCGGTGTTATGAGACGCTGTTCCTGCGCCGGCGCTCCCGGCCCCTTGTACTTCAGCGCCTTTAGGAACTTCCAACCCCGACGTGAGCGCAGAACCACCGATCTCACTGAGATCAAACTTAATGATAAGATGTTTCCTGACATCAAGGCTGCTAGCTACCATGGCCGCGGATTCAAGTTCTCTTCCATGTCGCTGCCGATAATCGAAGCTCAGTGCATAGAGATCGTACATGCTGGACTTGGCAAACACAAGCACAGTCGAAGAATCGATACCACCGCTTAACAGAACAACCGCTTTCTTAGTCACGTTTCTAAGCAGTGCTCTAAGAGCATCTTTGGCAGGTTAATGCCATGACCCGGGTCAGTAAATTCATTGCCTTGACCTCGATACAGCTCCAGTTAATAGATATCGTCCGCAGTGCCGATCTTTCCGTCAGGTCCAGGGCTGAGAATGATCAGAAAGCCGTTCTCGATCCCGTAATAGTATGGCCTTCCCCAGGCATCCCTGGCATCGCCTATCTGCTCAAGACGCGCCGGATAGGAGCCGCTCCTGAACTTATACGCCTCTGCCATAAGCCTTAGCTTATCAATTTGCTTTTCTGTCCTCACTTTTTTTAATGCGTCTCCGGCCAGAAGTGTCACGAGCCCGTTCTTCGACCACGTTTCCCGAAGAGTAACCGTACCGAGAGAGATTATCAGGACCAAGAAAAAAAGGACGGAATAAAGCGCCCCTGCAAATACTTTTTCTCTTCGCACAGGCGCAGGCGTCTCAGCCATTACCGGTGCTGAAGTCATCGGTGAAATAATACATCTCTCCATCAGCGAGACAAGTACCTTTGATGCCTCGAAATCATCCACACCGCTTAGACCGATAATTATACTGACGTCGTTCTCACCGTCCACAAATCTTAGGATTTTCTCTTCAACAACGTTCAGGTCGGACTCTGTCTGTAATGTTTTACTGAATACAGTATCAAGAGTTATCTTTCCCTCCACGAGGGACCATTCGTCAAGTACGCGAAGGCCGTCCATAAGGAGATGCTGGGTGTCAAGGGAGATAGGCATATCCTTGCTGGGAGCAACAGGCTGAGCCTGAAATTCGTATGTTCCATCCTTCCAGGAAAAAAGCTGTGTCACAGTCTCTGTCATCTGGGCAATAAGGGTCTCGACAACATCTCCGTTTTTGACTAAGCCGCGCTTAAGAAGTATGTCTCCAAGCCGCACACCAGTGGCTTTCTGTTCCTCAAGGCTCGACTTAAGCTCATCCTCTTTGACCAATCCCTTCTTAAGGAGTATTTTCCCTATCCTGTTCTCCTCAACCCGTCTGCGTGACTCAGCCGAAATCACATTGCCTTCGTAAAACGCAAGACGTACCCGGTCCCTCTCGCTGCTTAAAGTGAGTACCCCGGTCTTCTTCTGGAAATAGATAAGCTGAAGTATGTCAGCAAGACCAAAATCTCTCAGAGAGCCTTCTAAAGCCATCCCTTATATATTCTCCTCCTTATATGGAATATGGAACCCCAATACAAAAGGAGCAAGCATGCCACCATGAGAGGGGTCAGCCAAACATGTCTGAACGGGGAGAGCCCCGAAATAGGCGAGTGGTCCATTACGATCAATGTGACGGAGAACATGAATGGCCAAAGGAACAACAATCCAACGAGGATCTTCCCCGAGTAAATCTGCCCGCCCCCGGGTATTAAGTATGACATCAGTTTCGTCCTTCTCCGGCGTTTCATCTGGCTTTGGTAGATGGAAAGCAGTCTTGTGATCCTCTCTCTTGAATCCACTTCGTCGATTTTTACGAGGGAGCCGAAGCACCGGGGGCACATTTCTCCCCACGTAATTACCCTGGAACATCTGCTGCAATAAACATCTCCGCACCGTTTACACCGCTGTGCCCTGTGCCGCACCAGTTTATCCAGGAAATAAAAGCCGGCGGTCAACAGGACTGCGACAATGGAACCCAGCATTTGAATGCCGGAAAGAGATCCCTTCCCGTATTTCATTGCATACTCCCATATAAGCGAGCCTGGAAGGGTTTCATCCACAACAAACCTGTTAGGGTTATTGGCCGATATGGCCGCAAACCTCGACACGGCCTCAGGGTTTTGCTTTGCACCTTCCCGGAAATACTCGTCTCCCTTTGTAAAATCAAGCATTCCTCGATATATCTGACTAAGATTATAGAAGGCTGAGGGAAGCGGGGCCATCCCAATAGCTCTCAGGTACGAAGCCTTTGCTTCCTCGATATTTCCTAACCCGTAATATGCGTTACCGAGATTAATTTGCACACGGGCGTCAAGCTTTGGCATCCGCCCCACAAGACTTTTGTACGCATCTATCGATTTCTGATACTCCCCCTCCCGCTTAAGCGCAAGTGCGTATGAAAATAACGGCACTACCTCATTACCCATCCTCGGTGCCCAAAGGGCGAGCTTGTTGTCCTTGCCTTCGTTCACAGCCACTATGCTCTTAAGAGAAGAAGGCTGATAAAAGAAAGGAGTCACCTCCCTCTGAAGGAAAGGAAAGAGAAAGCAGAAAAGAAACGACAGGTATACCACCGCTTTGTTCTCTTTCTTGAAATAAAATCCCGCGATGAAAAAAAGGCCTGTAATCAGCGCGATGGGCCCGAGCACTGAGAGAAACAGAGGGAGCGCCAACAGCATTAGCCTCTTCCTCTCCTCTCTTGCGTCATGCAGGATCAGACCCTTTTCGACTGGCACTCTAATAGCAATGATGACTACCATTGAAAGCGCGAATGAGATCAGTAGGCCCCCGTAAGTCAACGCAGAAATGCTGAATTTCCACCAAAAGTTTCTCCAGTATGCCCTGACTCCTTCTCTGGAATAGTCGAACCACCGAAAGATGCCGTTGGCAGAAGGGCTGAACGCCTCCCGGGCAATCTCAAAATATACAGCCGGAAGATCAGGAGAATACCGCCTCGCCTGTTCAAGCAATGCCAGCGCCGCAGCCTTTTCATGATGTGCCTGGGCAATGAGCAGGTACGAGTACGGCTCAGTAACCGAGAGACCCTCATCAAGCCTAGCATCGTACAGGTCCTCGGCGGACGAGCAGGGAGCTGTCCCCAGAAACAAGTTTATGGCAGCCACGAAAACGACGAGGAGAAGGACTCCCTTAACTTTTCCCACTGAATCTCCAGCGCAAGCACTCATGTCCTTTCCCCTATTTTCGGCTCTTTACCCCTTATCAATCTATGTATATTATCAACATGCCGTATCATTAGCAAGGCGGTTACCATGAACGAGACAATCAGCTTCTCCTTTGTATAATCAACCAGGTAGAGGCTTAGAGGAAGCAGACCGAATGAGACCAACGCACCCATGGAAGAATATCGTGTTATGACTATTACCGCCACCCAGATGAGGATAGTCACCACAGCAGCTAGGGGGGAATATACGAGGAGTACGCCGATACTGGTTGCAACCCCTTTGCCTCCACGGAACCGCAAGAATAGGGAAAAATTGTGTCCAAGAACAGCGCATAAACCGACGATACCTTCGAAGGTGAGGTCATCTAACAGATACTTCGCCGCCAGAACCGGAATTGCCCCTTTCAGTACGTCGCCCGCTAGCGTGATAAGTGCGGGGGTCTTTCCCATCGTCCGCAGCACATTCGTCGCTCCTATATTGCCACTGCCCACCTTCTTGAGATCAACCCCTCTGATGCGTGCGACCACCACACCGAAGGGAATCGAACCCAGCAAAATGGCGCCGATGATGAGCAGGAAGAGTCTCATATTTTCTTCCAGAAAGAGATGGTATACTGCACTCCTGAGACGATAGACAACAGCAGGGCCACCCACATAAAAATAATACCCACATCGTAAAGGTCAATGCCGAAAACATTCATGCTGATAATAAGACAGAGTATCGCTGTTATCTGCGAGAATGTCTTCAGCTTTCCACCCATTTCCGCCTGTATTACGATATCCTTTGACAACGCAACCGCCCTTAAACCCGTAACCAGGAATTCTCTCACGATAATAACGATCGCTATCCAGGCAGAAAGCCTCGCCATGTCCACGAGTAGGATGAGTGCGGATATCACGAGGAATTTATCCGCAATAGGGTCAAGAATGATCCCGAACTTTGTAATCTGTCCCGTTTTTCTCGCAAGATACCCATCAAGAAAATCGGTGATAGACGCAAGCCCGAAGATCATAGCCCCAAGAAAAGGCCTGTCGGGCGCAGTCAGCACAAAGAAGGGAATGAGTATTATCCTGCTGAGGGTTAGTGCGGTGGGCAGATTAACTTTCAAAGTATTCCCTGGTTGCCGACTCCCATAGTCCCTTTGCCTTAAGGAGAAACTCGCAGACCTCACGCACTGCACCGCCGCCGCCGCGATTCTTAGTAATCACCTCTGCATAATCCTTTGCCGCATCCGTAGCATCGTTCACAGCCACCGAAATCCCGACCCGTTTGAAGACAGGAATATCAACCACATCGTCGCCCATGTATGCCACTTCTTTTTCCCTCAGGCCGTATTTCCGCATGAGGAGATCAAGGACCGCCGCCTTTTCACGGCACCTCTGGAAAACTTCAGCGATGCCGAGTTCCTGTGCTCTCCTCTCCACAACCTTTGAGTACCTCCCGGTGACAATAGCGACGTGAATACCGGCCTTCAGCAACATTTTTATGCCGTGTCCATCCCTCACATGGAACGATTTGAATTCATTGCCCTCGTTGTCCAGTATAATCCTGCCGTCTGTGAGAACACCGTCAACATCAAGGACAAGTATCTTTACCCCCTTTGCAATTTCCTGAAGCTCAGTTTCTCTCAATTACATGATCCCCCGCTTAAGGATATCATGCAGGTGTATTACGCCTTTGGCTTTTCCTTCTCCATCCGGAACCACAAGGGATGTTATAGAATAGCCTTCCATCACCGACAGTGCCTTTGCAGCAAGTTCGTCCTCTGAAACAGTTTTGGGATTTCTGTTCATCACCTCTCCAGCCTTCATGTCAAAGAAGGCTTTGCCCCATTTCTCTATACCCCGTCTGAGGTCACCATCAGTGACGACACCGAGAATTTTTCCGTCATGACCTGCAACGACGGTCA
>CAZNTS010000065.1:0-9566 GCA_964576045.1 uncultured Nitrospiraceae bacterium
ACTGATGTGCGGCCATACTCAGAAGATCCACTCCTAGATCCTTCACATCAACAGGAACATTGCCAGTCGATGCCACCGCATCAGTGTGGAATATCACATTATGTTCTTTTGCGATCCGTGAAATCTCCCTTATCGGCTCTATTGTACCCACTTCACTGCTCGCATGAACTACTGAGAGCACGACCGTCTCTTTTGTTATTGCCCTTTTTACCGCATCAGGGTCCACCAGTCCATACTTGTCAGCAGCAAGATAGGTGACTGTAAACCCCGATTTTTCCAAAAACCGCGCTGCATTGAGAATGGAGTGGTGCTCCATTCTAGAAACGATCGCATGCTTGCCCTCGTTCTGCCTCGCCAGCGCGATGCCCCTAAGCGCTAAATTATTGGCCTCTGCGCCGCTTGAAGTGAATATGACTTCGGACGGCTTCGAGTTGATGAGGGATGCAGTCTGGGCCCTCGCGTTCTCTAATGCGCTTCGCGCCTTCATGCCCGACTCGTAAAGGCTCAGAGGATTCCCGAATTCCTCCTTGAAATAGGGGAGCATTGACTCTAAGACTCTTGGGTCGAGGGGGTTTGTAGCTACATAATCAAAATAACGCTTTCCCATATCTACCTCACTTTCTTGATATAAAATTTATAGTAATCCTCGGATTCCTCTATGCCCAGAAACTCGTTGCCTGTCTTCTCACACCAGCCTGGTATGTCTTCCAGAGCCCCGTCGTAATCGGTCATGATCTCGAGTATCTGCCCTTTTTCGAGTTCTTTCATTTTCTCCTCCAGTTTCAGAAGGTGCATCGGACACATCATGAACACTATATCCGTTGTGACGTCCGGTTTCACGTTGTCGACAAATTTCAGCGTCATGCCACGTCAAACCTTTCACGTTTGAGCTGCGGTCCGAGACTCTTGAGAAGAGGTTCCTTTTCAACAAGATCCCCGAGGGTGATAGTCTCAAGAAAAGATTCTATCTTTGCCCCCAGTGACCTCCAGAGGAGGTGGGTAACACAGCCTTCCACTCTTGAGCAGCCTTCTTCTGGGTCAAGACATGAGGTGATGGCGACAGGCCCTTCCAGTTCTTTGAGAATAGATGCTATGGTCACATCTCCAGGCTCCCTGGAAAGCAGATAACCTCCTCCGGGACCTTTAATGCTTCTTATGAGGCCCGCACGCCTGAGCTTGTTCAGTATCTGCTCCAGATATGCCACAGATACCTCCTGTCTCTCCGATATCTCTCTGATGGTAACAGGTTTCCCCGGATATCCTCTTGCTATCTCGAACATCGCCCTGACCCCGTACTGTCCCTTAGTGGATAATTTAAGCATGCTTGAATATAAAATACTTTACTAAACTTGTCAAGTATTTCCCCGAAGAAAAATCAGAGCTCGCGCATCATGATCACAGCGTCCTCAACTGGACTAACATAATATTTCTTCCTCTCACCGACAACCGTGAAACCCAACCGCCGGTAAATCATTATTGCGGTATGGTTCGACGCCCTCCCTTCCAAATACACGAACCTGCAGCCTTTAAGTTTCAACTCTTCCAAAGCAACCCTCACAAGAACAGTCGCCACGCCTCTCTTCCTATAGTCCGGATGGACCGCCAGATTGAGGATGTGCCCTTCATCCAGCACGTAGTCAACACACACGTAACCGATGACGGCTCCGTCCAGTTCCGCAACTTTCGGAATTGAACGCACCCTGTACAGTTCCTTTTTAAAAGCAGTCTCCGACCACGGCAGGGAAAATGACGCCTTTTCGATGGCGACGACAGACGCGATGTCCTTTTCCGTCATAGCCCTCATAAGGATCTCTTTCATTCAACCTTCCGGCAGTGAACCTCCCCGCCCCAAGGGGCGGGGCATCTTGAGCTAAACGCAGGCCATGGCGCAGCCAATGGCCTATGAGGATTAGGGAGCCTTCGCGTCTCCCTAATAACCCTCTGCGCAAGGCATGCATTCATCCCCGTGTCAAGACACGGGGCATACTGCAAAGGGTTTCGTTAACCAAAAGCGCCATGCAGGCTCGACAAACGGTATTCTGTTCGAAATTATATAGTCTCATGGATCTCAAGAATGAAAAGTCAAGTTTAAGACTTTAACCATCCCCGCGGTCTTACTTTGCGCCTTTCTTTACCTCTGCCTCGGACTTTCTGATATAAAGAGGCACAAGGCCGATGGGTTCTGAAAAGTCCCCCTCCCGCGCCTTTTTCAGGCCCAGGCAGGCGACATTTGTCGGTGAGGGGACCATGAGCTGCTGAGGGGGAAAGATTGCGTTATCACCAGCAACCTCGGTTATGACGCCGCGATAAAGATCAGCTCCTTCCCCCGCAAATAACGTAGGCCCCTCTATACTCTTCAGAAGGTCATACGGGTTCAAGGACGTTTCGACCATCACCTTCTCAAAGCCGGAATCCTTCCATCGGAAAACTGCCGCGTAAACCTCTTTCTTCCTCGCGTCGAACATAGTGCAGACGGGGAGAGCACTGTATGGAAAATTCCAAGCAAGCGCCTCAAGGCTCGGAACAGAAACTATAGGCTTTCCCGTAGCATAGGAAAAACCCTTCACCGTACTTAATCCTATTCTCAGTCCCGTGAAGGACCCCGGGCCTATGGCGACTCCAAATACATCGATGCCTAGCATGCTTATACCAGCCTGCTTTAGCACATGATCCACCTCAGTCATCAGCCTCTCCGAGTGGGTACTCTTTACATTGAGCCTGGCCTCAGCAATAAGGCCCTCTGTCTCTCCCATCACGGACACACCGCCGAGCATCGTGGACGTCTCTATGGCAAGTATCCTCATGCCCAACAGCCTAATACATCGGGAGATGTTTTGCAAGGTTCAGTGACGTCCAAAAAAAACGCTAAGCTATTGATGACAAACTCTGAAAAATTCAGGATTCGGATAGTCTGACTATCTTAAATTTCGGTCATCAGAGCCGGTTCCTGGATCAGGATTTCTTGTCCGGCCCTTTTCTCTTTCATCTAGCGCACTCAGACGCTTCGAAGAAAATAGCACGGCGAGCAGACAGAACGCGGAACCAAGCGCTACTGCTCTGTCCGTTCCCACAGCATGCGCTAACGAACCCATAAGGGCATTGCCCGCCGGGGCTATTCCTAGGAAAACAAAAGCGTAAAAGCTCATTACCCTTCCTCTGAGGACATCGGGTGTCCCCAGCTGTATGAAACTGTTCGCCACTGCAAGAAAGCTAACCATGCCCCATCCGGTCAGGATCAATATCCCGGTCGAGACAAGATAGTCTTTAGAAAGTGAGAAGGAAAGAAGCGCGACCCCGAATATCAGACCTGCCGCTTTCATCAGACGTCCCTTCTTCTCAATCTCGCCCTTAAATGCAATAAAAACCGCAGCCGTGAGAGCACCAATACCCGAGGCCCCTGCTAGGACGCCAAGCCCCTTCGGTCCTACCTTAAGGATATCTTCTGCAAAGACAGGAAGAAGGGTAACATACGGGATACCAAGAAGACTGAATGTTGCAACGAGAACGAGTATCCTAAGGATATCGCTTCTTCCCGTTACAAAGCTCAGACCCTCCCGTAGGTCCCTAAGAAGGACCAAGGTTCTTCCCGGACGACCGCTTTTCGGCAAGACCGAAAAGGTTAACCCCCCGCCGGTTTCGCTCTTTGTCTTGATCATGAGGAGCGCGGCCACCGCTGCAAGAAAACTCGCGGCATTCACATAAAAACAGGCGGCTACCCCGATGGACGCGATGGTGAGCCCTGCGAAAAAAGGACCTACGATTCGCGCACCATTAAAAGCGGCTGAGTTCAAGGCAATGGCATTCAGGAGACGGCCCCTCTCGACCATCTCCACAAGGAATGATTGCCGGGCCGGTATATCGAAGGCATTCACTGTTCCGAGGAGAGTGGCAAACAATACGATCTGCCAAACAGTGACGAGCTTCACGTCGATCAGAATGGCCAGAGCAAGGGCCGGTAGCATTGACAATGTCTGCGTAATGACCAGGAGCTTACGCTTCATAAGCCTGTCCGCGACAACACCGCCAATGAGCGTGAAAAGGAGGACCGGCAGAGATGAGGCTGCAGCTACGATACCGAGATAAAGAGGTGATTTTGTGAGAGAGTAGACCAGCCAGCCCTGAGCGGTGGACTGCATCCAAGTGCCGGAGAACGAAATGAGCTGTCCTATCCAGAAGACGCGAAAATCCCTGACGTAGAGGGCTGGAAACCTGTCATGAGCGCGAGGACTTTCCATGGGGCTACTTTCTCGAATCTATAAGAAATGTGACTGGCCCCTCATTTGTGAGGCTCACTTTCATATATGCGCCGAACCGTCCGGTCGAAACAGGGATTCCAGTTTTCTTGAGTTTATTGACGAACGTGGTATAAAGATGCTCGGCAGTCGACGGGATTTCCGCATAATCAAAAGAGGGCCTGTTACCCTTCTTACATTCAGCCGAAAGTGTGAACTGCGAAATCACGAGGACATCGCCGCCGGTGTCTGTTACTGACAGGTTCATCTTACCTTCGCCGTCTTCGAATATTCTTAGGTTTAAGACCTTCCTGACCAGGTAATCAATATCCTTTTCCTCATCCCCCTTGTCGATTCCCAGGAAGAGAAGTACGCCCCTGCAGATGCTTCCAACAACGTCTCCATTAATTTTTACAGACGCCTCTGACACACGCTGGATCAGTGCTTTCATGGGTATGGCCCTCTTGTTCGGTTTTTTCCCACTTTCCTAAGAATCTGCATGCATCTAACTATTTTGACATTTTATCACACAATGTGTACTGCCAATAATAACGCCTCTCGAGGTTTGTCATAGACATCTACCTATGAATAAAGCGGAAAGTGTCGTGTAGTCATTGCGTCCAAGATAAAATCCTTTTTGCCTTTCGGTTCCAATCAGGATCACCTTATTCGTCCAGCAAAGTCTTCAACCCTTTCACTCTTTGCCTCACCTCGTTCGCAATAAACTGATAATTGTCAATGTCCTTCGGCTTTTTGGAAAGGTCAAGTTCGGAAGAGTGAAAAGGCTTTCCGAAAGTGATTCTCACCTTTCTGAATCTGGGCCAGAAGGAACCGCGCGGCAACGCCTTAAAAGTCCCTTCTATAAGGGCAGGGACGATCGGCACCTCGTGTTTCATAGCAAGGATACCGATGCCCTTTTTGAACTCCATCACATCTCCGTCGAAGGAACGCCCGCCCTCGGGGAATATGCAAAGAATGCGCCCGGTCGATAGCACATATGAAGACATCCGGAATGCACTGCTCAGAAATGTTTCTGGATCAATGGGGATTGCGTGCCCCAGCCTACCGAAAAGAGAGGGAAGCCACCATCCGGTAAAATATGTCTGGAAACCCTGGAAATAGAGCACCCTGTATATTGAGGAAGGGACCGCAGTCCCTAACACAAAACCGTCCATGTTGCTACAGTGGTTGGGCGCGATAATGAAGGGAGGCTTTGGAAGGTTTTCGATGCCCCTTGCCTCCATGCTAAAAAAAATCCTGAGAATGGCCCGCAGGATGCCGAGAAGAAAAACCGTTGTCCTCCATTCAATCTCGCCCTGTTTGAGCCCAACCCTTAGCTCATCTTTATCCCTAATCTCTCCGAGGAGGACATCCTGACTCAGACCGTATTCCCAAGCCCCTTCGGTCCTGAGTTCTTTCAACTTCGTCACAAGCTCTCGCACTGTTTGCACCTCTGACAGAAAGGTCTCGGGCAGCTTCAGAAAGAATTCCTTCTCAATCGCCACTACCAGCTCGATACGCTGCAGGGAATCAAGGCCGAGGTCCAGTTCAAGATTATCTGCTGAATGCACCGGCATACTTTCTCTCAGAATAGGCGCGATGCACGCCACGACCCTCTTGCCCGTTTCGTCGGCTTGCAGGGCTTTGTCTTCTTTTCTGCCTTCAGTTACCTTCGTTGGAGATCTTTTGATAAGTTCCGCTATTTGATACCTCTTCAACTTACCGAGGCGCGTCCTCGGCAGAGGCTCAGAGTAAACACTGAATCCCTTAATCCGCATGTATGGTGGGAGCTTCAGAGAAACCTTGTTAAGCTCCCATTTGAGCGCGTCGTGAACGTTTCCTATTTTCTCCCTCCTAGCATATTCAAAGTCAGGGACCACCGCTCCGTGAAGGGATTCCACAACTCCCCTCTCTTCCATGCCACTTACACATATCTCTTTAATGAGGGGGATACTTATATACTCCTTCTCCACATCCTCAGGATAGACGTTCTTGCCGGAACTCAGAACGATAACCTCTTTCACCCTTCCGGTTATAAAGAGGTATCCATCCTCATCCAGATGTCCCAGGTCCCCTGTCAGAAACCAGCCGTTTCGCATCACCTCTGCAGTGGCTTCCGGCTTCCTGTAGTATCCTTTCATCACCATAGGCCCCTTTATGGCGATGTCTCCATCGCCGGATTCCGAAGGGTTCACGATCTTGATCCTAACTGAGGGAACGGGCGTTCCTACCGATCCCGGCTTTCTCCTGCGAATGGGATTGAAAGTCGCAACCGGGGAGGTCTCTGTTAATCCGTATCCTTCGAGAACTGTGAACCCGAGACCTTCCAAGTCTTTCATTATTCGTGGATCAAGCCGCGCACCGCCGCTCGCAAAAAACCTGAACCTTTCACCGAATGCCCGATACGCAGTGCCGAAGATTATCCGCCCCGGGTTAACACCAATCCCCGTCCTCAAAAAACCGCACAGCTTTAGAAGAAGTGAAGTAAGGAAGGCAAAGCCAGCAGACATTTCCCTGAATTTCCTAAGAATGCCGTTCCTCACGAGTTCAAGAAGCTGGGGCACGGCCACCAGCACCGTTACTCCCTTTTCTTTCATTGCTGAGATTAGTTCTGGCCCTTTCATACCGGCGGGATACGTGATCGTGGCGCCAAGTAATAGAGGGACGAGAAATGTGCACATAAAGGGATATGCATGATGGAGAGGAAGGACAGACAAAACATTATCTTCTTGCGTCACTAGGCCGATACCGATCAACGCGGCGTAGTCAGCGCAAAAGTTTCGGTGGCTAAGCATCACCCCCTTCGGAATGCCCGTGGTTCCAGAAGTATATACGATGGAAGCAATATCATGTTCCGATAATTCCGGACAGTGCGCCACAGCAGGGGTATTGCATATCTCCCGAAATTCAGAAGAATCAAAACAAATCTTCCTAGCAGTCCCTCTAATATTTGAAAGTGTCTTTTTGCTATAAAATACAGTGACTGCTTCCGAGTCATTCAGGAGGTTTTCGACCTCAGATGGACCAAGCTGTGCATCGATTGGCACGCAGATGCCGCCCGCCATCAGAATCGCGAGGTAAGACGCTCCCCACTCGTACCGGTTTTCAGAAACAATGGCGACCCTGTCCTCTTTCCTGGTCCCGGAGTTTAGCAAGTGCGCTGCGATGCCCTTTGTAATCCCGAGAAATCCACCATAAGTGATTCCTTGCCAGGATTGCTCGAAATAATTGAAAGCGATATTGTCCTCACATTTCTCGGCTGCAGCTAGGAACAGGTTGACGATCGTGTTATTTGTCATATTGCTCAGTTTACAGCACCGAGGGGTAGCCGCTTAGATAAGCAGATGCATCATAACGGGAAGGCAGGCGAAAAATTCTTATACGACATCTTATGAGAAAACCCTTATGCGAGATGTGGCAGCTAACTTTGCCATGAAATGGACCATATTCTGCCATTTTAATATCTTGTCGATTATGAGAATCCCGAGACTGCCTGCCTCCTATCGGAATGACCATTTCGTATTCTAGAGTTTATCTCCTCTATCGCCTCCCGCACAATCTCCCTCACGCTTTCATGTTCATCCTCGGAAGCGTCCCTCAGGTACGGTATAGCATCTGGATGTCCGATTATACCAAGGAGATACGCCGCGTCACCTCTGATGCTAGGATTCTCATTCTTGAGAAGGTCCGAGATTCCCGGAAGCGAGCTTAGAATATTCTGAGGGTCCTCTCTCGCAAGTGTCTCTACGAGAGCGGAAATCCCGAGCCTCACCCTGACCCTCTCGTCCTTCATGAGGTCACCAACAAGCGGATAGAGTTTCTTGTCATACCTGAACATGTCGATGATGTTCTCAAGAAACCCTTTTGCCATGTAATCTGCAATCATCGATCTTATATCAGTCCCCGGCATTTCGAACCTATGATACCACAGAAATAGAGTGGAGTTTTGTGGTCCGGCCAACATTTACAGATACGCCTCCTGTATGATATCAGGAATCATATATGTTGTGCAGCGGGGAGCCTCGAAAAAGGTAGTGTCAAATCAGTTGGTGGTATTTCAGGCAGCTATAAATAAAAGGTTTACGAGAGACATTAAGGGATAAAGGGGGGAAAGGCATGTTTGGTCGTGGCTGGCACTGTTGGCAAATGAATCATACGCTGTTCGTTTGCGAGAAAAGGCAAGAAATGCAAACCGTGCTATACCTATAAAATTGCCAGAGCTGGATATGCACATCTTTCTTGTGCTACTCACCGACTCCAGTCTAATCGCTTTCTATCCCTTATGCGCGACTATTGTTCCGGCCTCAATGCGAGGTGCGTGAGGAAGGACGGAGCTCAGGTGCTCTTTGACAAAGGCTCTCGCCTCGTTGTTTGCATGTATGGCATCAGCCAAAGTCCTGAAGATCGTAATGGATATCATGGCGCCGTCACTGAGGTCTATCCAGTAATATTCGACGAACCCTGGCATTGAAGAGATAAACGGCACAAACTTCTCGTCTACCTGCTTTGCCGCATCCTGTGGATTAGGTACTCCTTCATATCGCCGCACCGTCGCATACATCTTACGTTTCATCATGTCCTCCATTTAGAACATTCTATTGCGTCTCAATCATATAACTTCTGTTGAATTAAGGTTTAGAAGCTCGAAATTTGTAAATCACATGAAATCCAACATCGTGCTGGTTCTCCACGGATAAAACAAACGTAATCCAAACAAAAAACATCCTCTTATCATAAATCTCTGTTAGCCTAGAACTATGAGAGCAGTATCTATCATGTCGATATCAACTTTTAGGCGCAATCAGTCTTTGTCTATTTGCACAAGAACAGTGTATCATTATATCAGAGTTCAACAAAGCGGCATACTAGAAAGTGATGTTGCTCAAGACATGCGTTTTCAGTGAATAAGTGCTTTGTCCCCGTACCAGGCTTCGGAATACCTCATAAAAGCACCCGATGAGTTTTACCGAGCTGGCCCGACCTCGACACTCGGCAAGACAAGTCTTACTACACAGAATTCAATGGCGAAATCCGCGCTAAGCTTCTCCGCATTATTCGCATCTCCAATCAGGCAACAGGCGGATGCCTCCCCACCGACAAGGTCGGCGGGGAGGTCTATTAGTTAATGCCTATAATGTCCGTAATGCCCATGTACAAATTGTTGATGAGGAATCCGCCTATAGTTCCATGGCCGACCGTTCCAATTACGACTTGCATAATATCCTCTCCACCCGGGATTTACGCGACTGTAGAAACGTGGAACGCCACCCCTATAGTATCCCCATCCATGATCCCAGTAACGTGAACGATACCAATAACCTCCCCAAGGCCGCC
>CAZNTS010000066.1:0-11501 GCA_964576045.1 uncultured Nitrospiraceae bacterium
GCCGCCGCAAATACCCCGATCGCTTTTCCGGATTCGTTATGGTATACCGAAGCATTGTAAAGGACCGGGGTACTGTGTCCGTCCCGGTGCCTGATCTCAAGAGAGTAGTCCTTAACAAGGCCTTCGCTGAATACCTTCTGATATCCTGCGCGGGCCTTGTCCGGTTCAGTGAAATAGTCAGAAAAGTCCGTGCCGATCAGTTCCTTACGGGAAAGACCTGTCACATGCTCCGTGGCGATGTTCACGTCAGTGATCCTGCCGTCTGGGTTGATGGTGACAAGAGGATCAAGACTCGCCTCGATCAGGCTCCGGTTGTAAGCATTCGCCTGCCGCAGGGCCTCTTCTGCCTGAAGCCGTTTCTTGTCGTTGGCCATAGTTTCTATTGCAAAAGAAACGTCCTCAGCCAACGAAGACATGAGCTTAATTTCCTCGTCCGTGAAGAATTGCGATCTGTCGGAATAGATGGTGAAAGCCCCGATAACAGCAGATCCCGTTCGAAGGGGGAATGCCGCTGAGGAAAAGAACCCGTGATGAAGAGCTTTATCGCGCCAGGGCAACATCCGCTGATCATGCTCTATGGAACTGGAGATAGAATAAGTCCCTTGAAAAGCCGCTGTGCCGGTAGGCCCCCTCCCTTCCAAGACGTCAGCTGCGTAAATCTTGATGCCCTCAAGATATCCACCGGTGTCGCCAAAACTGGTGATCGGTTTCACCCTCTTTGTAGCGGGATCAGTAAGCCCTATCCATGCCATTTTGAAAAAACCGTCTTCCACGGCAATGCGGCAGACCTGCTCGTATAGTCTTTTGGGCTCATGGATGCGGACGATGGCCTCGTTCACTTTGCTTAGCACGGCATATAGGCGGCTCAGACGGGAAAGCCTTCCTTCCGTACGCCCGCGCACTGCGATTTCTTCATCAAGTTCTTTATTGGCCAGTTGGAGTTCTGTTGTCCGCTCTTGCACGCGAAGTTCAAGTCCATCTTTAGCTTTTTTCAGTTCGTCCTCTGCGCGTTTGCGTTCAGCGATTTCCCTGTTTAGATCATCACGGGACGCGGTGATCTTCTTTATATCCTTTGTCATCTTATCAAAGGTCCTTGAAAGCTGGCCCAATTCATCTTTCAGATCACTCCCTATCTGGTAGTCAAGATTTCCGCTTCCAACGATCTCTGCGCCTTTTGATAGTCTCTTTATGGGAACAGCTATGGACTGGGCGAGAGAAAAGGCGGTCAAGCCGCTCAAAAAAGAAATGATGCAGAGAATCAGAAATATCAATTTGGTGAGGTTTTTCACATCAGCAAATGCTTCCGCTTCATCAATTTTGGTTACAATACCCCAATCTAATGAAGGAATGTACCGCCACGCCCCTATGACCTTCTTGCCACGATAATCAATAAACTGGCCGGTGCCGATTTTGCCCAGCACCGCATTTTGAATGCCAATGGCAATTTCCTCTCCTATTTTCGTCCGTTTTTTGAGAGCAGCTTCCCGGTCATGCCTCAATGCACTCAAGAATAAGACCTCGTTGCCTATCCTCTTGCCCACCAAAGTCTCTCCGGTCTCGCCAAGCCCGGTTACGTTCTGAATCAACTTATAAATCGGCTCAGCATCCACTTCCAAGGCAATGACTCCCGCAAAGGCGCCATTAAGCGCAAAGGCTGGGGCAGTGACTAGCATCCCGGGCCTGTTGCCAGTCCCCCTGTTAAGAAAGGTATCCGAAAAATACACTTTGTCTTTTCCTTCAGTGAATGCTTTTTGCTGAGGGTCGGGAAGAGAGTTCAAGAAGTCTCTCTCATAGTGATCGGCATTAGTAACGTATACTATTTTCCCTTCGGGATTAAGGAGCATAATATCAGACAGGCCCAGGATTGCCGGCATCTTCTGGAACGCCTCGTGGAGCATTTTCCTGGCGGCAAGGAATTCAGGATTAGCCGGATTGCGGACAAATCGTGTCAATATGGGCAGGTTCTTCTTCACAGCATAAGTTGCCTGCACTATCTCTATATCGTTCTTCAAGCCCGCAAAGTATGTTTCTATTCTCTCTGCCGTGAACGTGGCGATATTATCAAGCTCGGAAAGGCGAAGGCGCTCCAGGGAATTCCTGTAATTGTTGAAAGTGAGTGCGCTGACAAAGAGCAAAGGAATCAAGGCTATTGCCAGGAATATAATGGTGAGTTTTAATCTGATAGACATATGAGTCCTGTTCCTGTCAGAACGAAAAGTATTGCGGTGTTGCAAGCCATGGCTGAACTAACGCCTTCTATAAAATAATAAAGAAGCGGGACATTAAAGACATAGCCGATTATAGCGAATGCCCCTGTGGCTCCGATTACGATGCCGAGTATATTCAGCGTTGACGGCAATCGCAAGGGGTTCAGTGTGGTTAGAATTCCTGCCGCGGCCAGCAGTATAAAATTCACCATGGTAGGGAGCGAGGGCTGTCCGGGTATCACGGTCTTCACAGAACGGGTCCTCGTTTTTATGAAGAGTTCTTCAGCTCCCGTCCGTATCCCGAGAAGGGCAGAGAAGAACAATATCCCCATGACAAGGAGGATCACCAGGGAAGTTATCGAAAGGGCCACCTGGGCCTTTTCGGACTCACCCTCGCGGCTCCTCACCATAAAATAGAGCGTGATGCCACCCACTACAAAGGCGACGGCAGAGTCAAATTTCATAGTTGACCAGACCGGAGAAATGCTCATCGGGATACTGATATCAAATATCCAGCCTGTCATTACAGCAATGCCGTCGATGCTGACTATCAGCGACAATACCTTTGCTATCTTTCTTTTCTTTTCCGGTGTCATCCCTCTTTCTGTTCTTTCTCTCTTGAAGATCCAGGCGGCTTGGTTATCCCGGAGTAAAATAAAAAATTGTGCCTTTTTCGTGCTTGCTTTCCGGCCAGATCCTTCACCAGTGTTTTTTGCTGCATATCGATCCCTCTCTCGAGCGATGCCACGGTAAAGACCCCCTGAATTCATTAAATGACTTTCTCTATTCTATCCGAATTGTAGCCTCTTGTGTCACAGTTTGAACGGCTTGACGCCTTCTATGATCCTACGACACAATTTAGTATAATCTGATACATGAATGATATCCTGGCGGTCATATTATAAGGGTATGATACAAATCGGCATTGTGGCTCACGGTGGCGCAGGAGCTCCCGTTGAGTTGTCGGACGGTTGTGAGGAAGCTTGCCAGGCTTCTTTTTCGCTTCTTAAAGAAGGGGGAAGGGCCCTTGAAGCAGCTGTGGAAGCAGTCCGTGTCCTGGAAGACGACGGACGGTTTAACGCCGGAAGCGGCTCTGTACTTAGACTGGACGGAAAGACTATAGAGATGGACGCCGCGGTGATGGATTCGATGTGTACTCTCGGTGCTGTAATTTCTATAAGGGACGTTAGGAACCCGGTGCTGGTTGCGAGAGAGGTCACTAGGACGCCGCACGTTGCACTTTCAGGCCAAGGGGCAACTGCCTTTGCGCGTAAGAGAGGCTTCGCACCGTACCACGCCATCTCGTCACGCGCTTTGGAGCTGCATGAAAAGGTTAAGAAGTTGATAAAGGAAGGACGACTTGGTGAAGAGCATATGTTGTGGCGCGATCATGACGTCCGGAGCCTGTGGAATTCCGAGGAAACATCTTATCCTGATCTTTTCCCTAGGGATACTGTCGGAGCAGTTGCCGCCGATAAAGATGGTAACATGGCGGTGGCGACCTCAACAGGAGGCGCATCTCCGATGATGGTCGGAAGGGTAGGCGACACCCCGATTATAGGCTGTGGGTTCTATACCGGACCCGCATGTGCTGTTGCGGTTACGGGGATAGGGGAAGAGATCATAAGAAGGATGCTGGCAAAAACCGTATATGACCTTGTGTCTCATGGAAAAGGGATAAAGGATGCATGCGAAATTGTTACTGCCAGTTTCCCTCCCGAAATCCCGATGGGCATCATAGGCATATCAAGGGCAGGCTATGCGGTTTCTTCCAACAGGGAAATGGCTAGTCATGCATTGACGCAGGCAAAGTGATGGATGGCTCTGACTTTACGCTGGACTCTGTACCTGTTCAAGACCCTTCCTGGCCTTTGCGTTCTCGGGATCCAGCCTCAATGCTTTTTCGAACTGGTGCTGCGCCCTCTTCTTCAGTCCTGCCCTGAGATAGAGGTGTCCGAGGTTAGCAAAGTGCTCACCGTTGAAAGGTTCGAGTTTTATTGACTCCAGAAGTGCTTCCTCGGCCTCTTTAATTCGATTGGGTATCTTGCTGAGGGCAAGAGAGAGGTAGCTCCATGTCTTGGCGTTCCCGGGCGATCTCTTTGTGACAAGCCTGAAGAGCTCGGCGGAGACCCAGAAGTTGCCTTTCTTAAATTCTTCAACACCCCTCCTGAACTGTTCTTCCAGAAGAGCCGCTTGAGTGTCCTCTTCCTCTTTCCTGTGCTTGCCCAGGGACTTAAAGAACTCCCTTCTGCTTTCATCATCCTTCAGGAGATTGTACGCCTTTGTAGCCGCATCGAAAATAGTGGCAACCCTGTCCTTCATTGCCGTGTCGTTTGAGGAATGGACCCTGTCGGGATGGAAGTCCCTCACTAGCCGATAATAGTTTCTCTTCACTTCATCTGAGTCCGCGTTTTCACCGACTTGGAGGAGTTCGGTCGGTCCTATTTCGCCCAGTCTTGAGTGAAGATCCTCTACTTTTCGTGCAAAAGCCAGTTCTTCCTCCGTGAGGGATTCCTGTATTTCCTCTCCCAGGTTGACCGTCTCTTCCTCGTTGATGGTTGGCCTCTTTTCGACAATGAAACCAGTTGACCAGAGAAAATAGAGGGTCTTCATCACCTCGAATGAATTCATCCGCGACTCTTCTATCAACTTGCTCATGGTTCTGTCCCCGTCCACTAGGGAGAGTATTGTCCTGTCCTGCGTGCGCAGGTCAATTTCATTGAAGATGCCGCTGGGGTCCCTGCTCAGCATTAATACCGTGTCCATGCCTGGCATCTCCCTCTTTATCCCCGTCCAGTTGTCGATTCTGCTCACTCCTTCATAGATGAGGTTGTTCATACTTATCTTCAGTGTGATGACCTCGTCCGGGGGGATCGCATTTTCATTGAATTCGTAGGTCCCGTCTTCCATACGGAACACGCTGTAAATGATCTCTTTCACCTGATACTTGACACCCCAGAAAAGGTCTTTCGGCGTGATGTAACCAAGGTCTACCAGTATTGCTCCCTGACGTTTGCCAGTCCTCTTCAGGATTTCGACGGACCTGTCATATTGTTCCATACTTATTTTGCCCGCCTTCACGAGCATCTCTCCCAGTCTGTCGTCCTCAAACGTGGAAGACGCAAAAATGACGTTCCCATCACGAATAAAGATGTTCTTCGTGCAAAGAGGCGTCTTTACCGATAGGGTCCCCGTCAATCTATTCCGGTGGATATCTATAAGAATCCTGCTCAGGCTGCAGTCCCTGAGAGACCCCTGCTGCGGTATATTCATTTAGTGGTACCTCTTCACTTCGAAACGATAGATGTCAGCGTTTTCCCTTGGACCTATCCCCGCCTTCATCTTCGCTATCCTGATCTGGTCCTCTGGGGTGGTTACGCCTTCAAGGTCCGGAAGAAGAAGCCCTCTCATGCCTGATTTCGCCACAATCACACCGTATCTTTTCGGATCGAGATCCTCCAGGCCCTGCACCTTTTCAGGGGGTGAGAGGATATCTACTGAATATTCCAGAGAGCCGAGTTCCTCTGCTGCCACAGGAGAAAAACGGGGGTCCTGAGAGGCGGCGCAGATCGCGTTCTTAATAATCTCTTCAGCCACATTGTTGCATGAAGGCATGAAAGTGCCTATACATCCCCTTAGCTGCCCATCCTTTTTCAGGCAGATAAATACACCTGCCCGCTCTTCCATCTCAGGACTCAGCGTTTCGGGTACAGGGATGGCCCGGCGAGACCTGATGTATTCCTCAATTGCGTTTCTTGCCAGGCGAACTACGGGATGCATCACCTGTCCCTCTCCAAAGCGTAGTCTGATATTTCCGCCAGCGCATCCCTCTCACGAGAAGTAGGGAATACGCTCAGCTCGTCCTTTGCCTCTCTCACAAGGCCCTCGGCGATCCTGAGGGAGTCCTCGATGACGTGGTATTTCCCGAAAAGTGAGAGCACCCGTTCCAGATCGTTGGCGTCCGAGAGCCCATTCCTGGTTATCTCTCTTATCTCTTTCTTCTCTTCATCTTTAGCCACGTCAAGGAGATGAATGAGGGGCAGTGTGATTTTTCCTTCGTGCAGGTCCTTTCCCAGCCTCTTCCCAAGTCCCTTCTCGTCAGCCATGTAATCCAGGATGTCATCCACCATCTGGAACGCAATACCCGTCTTCATCCCGAAGCGTGCAAGGGCGTCTTCCCTATCCTTGGAAAGTTTGCCGAGTATCCCTCCGATTCTGCATGCGGCGGAAATCAGCGCCCCTGTTTTCGCGGTAATTATCCTGAAGTACTCCTCCTTTTTTATGCCTGGGTCCGCGACTCTGTTGAGCTGCAGTATCTCTCCTTCGGTCATCATGGTAGTTGCCTCTGACAGGGCCTCCATCACTTCTTGGTTATTCTGGAGCACAGCCAGTCTGAGGGCATTGGCATAGAGAAAGTCGCCCACAAGGATCACGATCTGGTTGCCCCAGACTTTGTGAGCCGTCTGGTTCCCTCGTCTCAGTTCGGCGCTGTCCACCACGTCGTCGTGAAGGAGCGATGCGGTATGGATCGCCTCGATGATGCTTGCCAAGATGAACCTGCGTTCGCCCCTGTAACGTGCGAGGTCGGCGCTCATAAGAAGGAAGAGGGGTCTAAGCCGTTTACCCCCTCCGCCAGTGATATGCTTACCGATCAAGGGTAAGAGAGGGGCATCACTGGAGAATATGTTCTTGAGGTTCTCTTCGACGAGGTTGAGGTCGTCCTTATATGCGCAGAAAATATCGTTGAAGTTCATTTCATCGTCTAGCGGACGCTCCTCTTGTGTTTTTCCATGCCACTTTCGAACATGATGTTTTTTACGTCACCGGGACGGAAAATCCCTTTCTCGGTAATTATACCAGTAACATAGCGATGAGGTGTCACGTCAAACGCCATATTCCTCACTGTCACCCCCTCAGGGGCGATGCGCACAGAGCCCCACGAGCCCCGGGTCCCGCTCGTCAGTCTGCCGGATATGCAAGTCACCTCAGAGGGATCTCGTTCCTCTATAGGTATCAGATCACCAGTGGGGATCGAAAGGTCTATGCTGCTCAGTGGCGCGGCAACATAAAACGGAATGCCGTTTTCCTTTGCAAGCACAGCCACCATGTACGTCCCTATCTTGTTTGCCACGTCCCCATTTCTCACCGTTCTGTCCGTCCCGACTATCGCGAGGTCTATCTCTCCTTTCCTCATCAGCGCTCCTGCTGAATTGTCCGTAATCAGTGTTACAGGAATCCCTTCCTGCGCAAGTTCCCATGCCGTTAGCCTTGCACCTTGCAGTACCGGCCTTGTCTCGTCGGCGAATACCCGTATCTTTTTGCCCTGCTCTCGAGCGACGAGCATCGGTGCAGTGGCAGTGCCGTATCCCCCTGTGGCGAGAGCACCGGCGTTACAGTGGGTGAGGATGGTGTCGCCGTCCTCTATGAGCTTTGCCCCATATCCTCCTATCGCTTTGTTCACTTCGATGTCTTCGTCCAGTATTCTCCTTGCCTCTTGCACGAGCATTTTCTTGAGCGTTGGAACAGAATTGTCCCTCAGAGAATCCAGATAGCGCCTGAGACGCTCAACTGCCCATTTGATGTTGACTGCGGTGGGCCTTGTGGAGAGCATAGAATGAAAAATAGGCTCGAGCTTTGTGATAAACTCCTCAAAGCCCCTGGCTTTAATGTCCTGAGCTCCAAGGGCGATACCCATGGCGGCTGCGATGCCTATGGCAGGCGCACCACGGATACGGAGTTTCTTGATCCCTTCTGCTACAGCCAGGTAGTCACTGCATTCAAGGAACTTAACCTCTCCGGGAAGTCTGCTCTGATCAAGCATAATTACTTTTCCGCGCTTCCATTCTATCGTCCTGACCATTTCTCTCCTTCCTGTCAGACTAGGTGAACATAGTTGCGACGCACAATAGCGCGAGGGCGATCGTTATTGCAGCCGCTGCCCAGGCGATCCTGTAAAAGGGATGGGAGTGCATGCACCAACCCATCAGCCCCTTTTTTTGTTTATTAAAAGTAACATAAAGATCAGCACAAAAGGCAACAGCACGCTGTAGATCAAATGCGAAATACAAACTAGTAGCCGCACCATCTCTTGGGGACATCTTTTGAGCAATGATCCGGGCGATGCTGATGGGGATGGGAGTCCATAGCGGTGAATTACTGAAATGTGAGACGGCAAAAGAATAAGTAGCAATGCCCCCCGCATCATTATCCACGCTGGCTGTAATAATGCCAGACCCTGCAATTGACAGGAGTATGGCGATTTTTCCCCAGCACTTCATGGCTTCTCCTGTAAGGACTCAGTGTGAGAGCGGCAATGCCGAATGCGTTATTATATCCGATGATGTGCATTTTGTCTTGTAGGCCCAGGGGGTTTTGTGTTACTATCATTGAAACGTGCGGAGGTGTAAATGATGCGTAAGGTACTTTTTCTGTTGTGCATGGCATTCCTTCTCCTGCCGATGTCGAATTCCTTCGGCTTCAGTAGCATGGGTGAGGACTGCTCAAAATGCCATACCCTTTCGAAGGAAGAAGCTGCCACTGTCTTGAATGAGTTGATTCCGAATTTAAAGATCCTGGAAGTCAGGCTGAGTCCGGTACAAGGGGTGTGGGAAGTGGATATCGAAGCTGGCGGGAAAAAGCATCCTGCCTATGTTGATTTCTCGAAGAAATACCTCATCATGGGCTCTATTGTGGGTATAAAGGAAAAAAGGAACCTTACTCAGGATAGGGACACGGAAATCAACAGGGTGGATGTATCTCAAATCCCCCTCGATGATGCGATCGTGATGGGTAAGAAGGACGCTAAATACAGGGTCGTGGTGTTCGACGACCCCGAATGACCTTACTGTGCTAAACTTCATCAGGAGATGAAGAAGGTTGTTGGTGAGAGGGAAGACATCGCGTTTTACATCAAAATGTTCCCGCTTCCGATGCATAAGGGGGCATATGAGAAGGCAAAGGCTATTGCGTGTGAGAAATCGCTTGCTCTTCTCGATGATGCTTTTGAGAAAAAGGATATTCCGAAGCCAAAATGTGATACTAAGGTTGTTGATGAAAACATCAAGCTTGCAGAGAAACTGGGTATTTCGGGTACCCCTGCATTGATTTACCCAAGCGGCAAGGTAATCCCAGGGGCGATCGATGCAAAGTCCATTATCGGAGAGATAGGGAATTGACAGCTCTGAAGCAGTAAGATAGCACAGTTTTTCTAGGGGGGGGCCATGTGTTTGACCCCCCCCTAGCATGTATGCCGAAGTGGCGGAACTGGCAGACGCGCCAGGTTCAGGGTCTGGTGGTCGCAAGTCCGTGCGGGTTCAAATCCCGCCTTCGGCACCAAAAAATTTCTGTCAGAGTAATCATTTATCTCAGCGAAGTTTACATAATACCCGTCATCAAACCGTCAGCAGGGGGCATTCATGCCCCTAAACTATCATCGTTTAGGAACATGCAGACGGGGCAGCGTTGTTCGGTTCCTGCCGGCCGATATGGTAACTTCATAAATTCGGTTCCGAAGCTGGTCAACTATATCCGCTATAACATTGCCCAGTATTATATTGCTCACTTAACGCTTACTGTGGCTGAGAAAGTGCCGGAGATAGACTGTGGCCATCTCCACAGAGTATTGCAGTCCACGAGTCGGTGTCTTAAACCGGTGAGGTCGATTTAATGAACAGGCAAGAACTCCCTGTGCTCTTGGCACAGGGCTGCATTGCTTAACGAAAAGAGCGGCGCGTCTTTCCAAGAAAAATCCGCATCTGTGCCCAATAACATTTTGGCGCAGACAAAAGATGTTTGAACTTTTCACTCTAGAGGGGTCGACTAATGAGTGGCATTTATTTCCGAGACTACCCCGCAGGAAAAAACCAATCATGATGAGCGCGAAGAGGAAGCATCCGAAAAAACTAACTGCATGCTTATGACCAATCTTTTCATGCAGAGTTCGGGCTCAAGTGCGTATTTTCATAAAATGGCTGATTGTCATTACCTTGCTCACAGGCCCCACACTATAGGGCACTTGCCCTTTCGTGACAGATTACATTGATTATTGCTGCTAAGAATATGGCTTCTGAGCTAGGGAAGGCATTAGTCCCTCTTCCATATTAGACACAATCAGCAGTCGGTATTTCATTTAGTGATTAACTTCTTAGGGTCGCGAGTGCGAAACTGTCCTCTGCAAAACTCTGGCAGAGAACGGTTTTGGTAATGCCAATTTTCCTAGATATCACTCTTTGGTTTTTTTCTCAAGTTCAGCAGCCGGCGTGTAAGTGACATCACTAAAACTGCCAAGGGGTCTCCTGAAAGTGAACCTGAATGGTCCACCCACAAGTGCATCGGCAGTTGTCTTGACGCTGCCGCTCGGCAGAGCAAAGGGTAAACAAACAATCAATATGGCGCCTCCAATTACAATGGAAGCTAACCCAAGGGGTCTTGCAAGAGCTACATCTACTGGAATGAAGAACGGATCTTTATTGTCTGCGAAGGCTAGAGTCGAGTTAAATAACAAAAAGCATATGACGAACAAAATCAACATTTTTCTCATCATTCACCCTCCATATAACTTAATATGATATTTTGCATAATGCGATTTTGTGGCATTATGCACACATTATGCCTTTCATTTTGACTTTATCACATAACTGTCCAGCCTTCAACTGCTCATCGAAAGTACGCTCCTTCGATTATAAATGGTAATTCCTAATCGTTATTCTTGCGCTGCGCTAACAAAATTGTGATCAACTTTCGAGGGCTATTCACGTCATATGATCCCGCTCCCTCTGCCCGAATACGAAGGCAAGAAGGGACATAACAAGACAATCATGCTGCTTCTTTTAAGCGATGTTCCTTGTGTCGCTCAGAACTTGAACTCAGATCAATCAGCTCGAACTTGTCGGTGCCGAGATAGTATTCTGCGCCAATAACTTTGAGTTTTCATTCACGGACCAGTTCTCTGACCATCTTGCTCTTCATGACATCTTTATAGGTGTTCTTCTCGTTCTCCTGTATTGCGATATTCAGAGTCTCGCTTAGATCCTTCTTGGTCTTTCTTGCGGTAATAAATTAAGACTTTGATAAAATTCTGTAGCGTTAGGACGCAGTTTATCCGCTAACGTCAAATGGATTGCGAAAAACCATCCAGCTGCTGAAACTAAGGGGGAAATGGCTATAATAAATGAGATAATCCATACAAATACTTTCTTGCCACTATCCCCCAGATATAATTTAGTATTCACCTAGACTGTTCTTCCCACCATGATTTCTACAGCGGAATATCAGTTGAACTCCGCACAATTTTAT
>CAZNTS010000067.1:0-7112 GCA_964576045.1 uncultured Nitrospiraceae bacterium
CTTAAGCGGCCGCCGTCTCAGAAGTAAAGAACCCTGTGCTCAAGTAGCGGTCTCCCCTGTCGGGCAGGATTGCTACTACGCTTTTCCCTCGGCAGAGCCTTTTTGCGACGGATCTTGCCGCCCACATGACAGCCCCTGAGGAAACACCAGCGAGGATGCCTTCCACCAGTGCCAGTTGCCTCATGGTCTCGATAGCATCTTCGTCTTTTACCACTATGACTTCGTTATATATCTTCGTGTTGAGCACCCCGGGATAAAAACCGGCTCCGATACCCGCTATCTTATGTGGACCTGGCTCCCCACCGGAAAGAACTGCGGAGCCGTAAGGCTCAACAGCTGTTATCCATATATCAGGGCGTCTATCCCTCAGTGCTTCCCCAACTCCTGTAATCGTCCCTCCAGTGCCCACGCCGGCAACAAGCGCATCGGGCACACAACCGAAAGATGCGATTATTTCCAAGGCAGTGGTCCTGCGGTGTGCGTCCGGATTGGCAGGATTCTCGAACTGAAGAGGCATAAAGTACTCCGGGTTCTTTTTATAGATATCCTCAGCCCTCTCGACCGCGCCGAGCATCCCCCTTTCGCCGGGAGTTAGGACAAGTTCTGCCCCATACGCCTGAAGTGTATGTCTTCTCTCCAGAGACATCCTCTCCGACATGGTCAGAATCAAGCGGTATCCCTTCACCGCTGCGACCATCGCCAGACCTATGCCTGTATTGCCGCTGGTGGGCTCCAGTATGGTGCCCCCAGGCTTCAGTTTGCCCTCTTTTTCGGCAGCCTCTACCATTGAAAGGGCGATTCTGTCTTTCACCGAGCCGCCGGGGTTGCACCCTTCAAGCTTTGCCCACACGTCCGCGTCGTCTCCAGAGCAGAGACGGTTTATCCTGACCAGAGGTGTGTGGCCGATCAGATCTAAGATATTGTTGTAACGTTCCAGGGAAGCCTCCCGCCGCGAAACTCTCTCTATGTTGCGGAGATTATATCACAGAGGAATCATGAATGCTCTCTCACAAGACTCGCATTGCATTTTATTTGAGGCTTGCCACGAGGACATGTTTAAAAGGCTACGGGTAAGAGCCTTACGGTTGAAAAGAGGAGAAGATAGTCCTACAATAACGACATGGAGAAAGAAGTTATTACAGAAGATATAAAAAAGATTCTAAGAGACACCTTCAAGAACCTGAAGGAAGAGATTGTAATTGAGGTGTATACCCAGGAGAGCGTGAACAACGATTTCAATGTGATTGCAGTAAGCCTCGTAAGGGCAGTTGCAGAACTGACGGATAAGATCAAACCTTTCTTCTACACAATAGGGGATGAGGCTTCCAAGAACCGCAAGGTCTTCAGGTCTCCGACTGTGCTTATTTCTCCTGACCGCTACTCCATCCGCTACACAGGTGCACCTGTCGGCGAAGAAGGCCGCTCCTTCATCATGTCTTTGCTTATGGTTTCAACTGGGAAGACCTTCATATCAGATGATTCGAGGCAGCGGTTGAAGAGGCTCAGAGAAAAGAGACATGTGCGAGTGTTTGTCAGTCCCACCTGTCCTTACTGCCCCCAGCAGGTCCTTTATGCCGTATCTGCCGCAGTTGAGCGAAATGATCTGGTGTCGGCAGAGATCATAGAGATATATGAAAACAGGGCCCTTGCGCAAAAGTACGCTGCGATGTCCGTTCCAAAGACGTTTGTGGGAGAGACTCTCGTTTCAGCAGGTCTCCAGCCCGAAGAATACTTCATAGAGTCCCTGATCGAGGGAAGTCCCGTGGACTATGTGATACCTGCGGGTAGGGAAGAATTGCGGGACTATGACATCGTGATCGTTGGAGCAGGACCGGCCGGTCTGACCGCCGCTGTATACGCAGAGAGAAGCGGACTCAAGACAATAATCTTTGAGAGGGCGAACGTCGGTGGACAGATAGCCATCACTCCTGTTGTGGAAAACTATCCGGGGTTTTCGAGCATCGCAGGAAAAACGCTGGTGGACCTTATGGCAAAGCAGGCAATGGAGTATACCCTCCTCCTTCAGGGGGTGGAAGTCATCGACATGAGAAAGAAGGAGGCAGGATTTGAAGTGGTTACGGGACGAGGAACATACAACGCCAGATCGATTATCATTGCAACTGGTGCCGACAGCAAGAGGCTTGAGGCCCCTGGCGAAAATAGACTTTCCGGCAGAGGGGTAAGTTACTGCGCCACATGCGACGGGTACTTTTTCAAGGACGGCAAGAATGTCATTGTCGTTGGAGGCGGAAACGGCGCTCTGACCGATGCGCTCTATCTTGACAGTCTGGGTGCCCACGTAACACTTGTACACCGGCGGGAGAGTTTCAGGGCAGAAGAAAGATTACAGCAGAGCGTCTTTCAGCGCAACATCCCCGTCCTCTGGAACAGCCGCATAAAAGAGATACTCGGGAGCAAACTTGTCGAGAAGGTAACAATAGAAGACGTCAGTACTGGTAAGCTCAAAGACATAAAGACCGAGGGAGTATTTGTCGCAATCGGATATGAACCGAACAATGATGTGGCGAAAAAACTAGGACTTGACATGGATGCAGAAGGCTATATAAAAGTGGACGACAAGATGCGGACCTCTGTACCGATGGTCTATGCTGCAGGCGATATCACCGGAGGAGTCAAGCAGATCGTGGTTGCCGTCTCTCAGGGCTCGGTAGCCGCCTTGTCCGTCTTTGAGGACGCAGCAAATCCCTACTGGAAACAAACAAAATGAATATTGCATCTTTTAACTGTAAGCCTTGCTAAGCATGACCACAAAATCATTCCAGACCCCGCAACGCTCTTCACAATGATTTTCCCGTTGTGCGCATTCACAATCCACCGTGTGATCGCAAGACCAAGCCCTGCTCCAACCATCTTCCGAGAACGTTCCCTGTCCGCCCTGTAAAACCTTTCAAAATATATTTGGAATCTCGTTTTCGGGTATACCTATTCCAGTGTCGCTTATTACTATCTTGACCGAATCGTTCTCCTTACCTGTTAATGATGGACACCGGCGAGAGAGGCGGGATTCCTCATGTCACTCACAGGATTCTTCCGTGCACTTAATCCCATCAAAAGCCAGAAGTATCCTTTTTTCTCTCTCCATTTTTTCTGTTGGGTATGGTATGGGCTTCGTTGAGCCGATTATCCTATCGGCTTCCGATCCGCTGGGTATATACGCAAGACCCTCAGCCAGAAGCCTACCCGAGACCGTATCGAGAATCCTTGCCTTTGACCCGTCTGTTACGACCGCAAAGGGGATCTGGTAGGAATCGACGACACGGGCAAACGAAATGATATGGCGATCCCTTGATTCGAGTGCTCCGGGTGAACACTTTATCACTGCAAATCTGGTATCACCCGATCTCAGAATATAATCTACGGACACTTCTGTAGTCCTGCCATCCACCGTAACTTCGAATTTCCTGTCCGTCTCGATAGTCTCTTGGGAGTACCCTTTCGAGTTGACAAGGAACTCCCTCACACTTTGTCTGATCAGCGTCAGACTCGTAGCGGCCCTAGCCTCAACTCCGGCAATCTTCTCTTCAATGAGCTTCCGGCGGTCCAAGTCTCCTTGCATCATTGCACCTCAATGAAAGGATTTCTCTTTAATCAGAATCACATGCAGGGGGACTGAGTTAACCAGTAAGCCGTCGATGTAGTTCTCTATCCAGTATGTCCCCGGCTCTTTAAGCTCCAGATTGAGGTGAATTGATATGTCCCTGTGCTTGTAACGTGCGTCAACCAGTTTCAGCCTGGTAATGGTCTCCCTGATGATGGTCTTCCGATCCGGCGAAAGGATCCTGAGTGTCGCATCAAATTCTCCTGTTCCCTCCGTCCATTCGTTGACAGTAGCCAGCCTAGGATGTACCGCAGGGAAATGGCTCGAGTACAAATTCTCGAAGATTCCCATCAAGCTTACCTTCCCTCCGGCTTCCTGCCTCACATCATCACACAGAAGGGTAAAGTTCAGGTTTGGTCTTGTCCTCTTCGCCATGTTGTTATTATAACCGAACTCCATGGATCTTCACCTCGAGATAGCGGCATAGGCTTATTTTCGCATTCGGAAAAGGTAAGCAACTCCGAAAAACAGAGAGAGGATCATCACTATCGTGCCACCAGGGGTAAGATCGTATATATAGGAAATAACCAGCCCTAACGCCGCAGATAGGACGGCGACAGCCGATGAGATGGCGAGCATTGGATAAAACCTTTGGGAGAGCAATTTAGCAGTTGCTCCAGGGATGACAAATAGAGCGGAGATGAGAATCACTCCCACTATTTTTATCCCTATGACGATGGCAACCGCCATCGACACAAGGAAAAGAGACTTGATAAGCCTTACTGGAAGACCACTAACAATGGCCAGCTCCTCGTTGAAGGTTATAAACAGCAGGTCCTTCATGATAACCAAGAAGATAGCAATAACGACCACGGATAAAACAACCGCCACAAACGCCTCTTCCCTGCTTATGGCAAGAATACTGCCAAAGAGATATCCGAAAAGATCGACCGTGTATCTTCTGGAGAGACCCAGAAGAAGTACCCCAAGCGCCATGGAACCTGAGAAGAATATGCCTATTGCGGTATCCTCGGCCAGTTTCCCTCTGGTGCTCACGGCCTCGATGGCAAACGATACAGCTATGCAGTAAAAGAGCGCGGAAACCAGGGGATTAATCCCAGAGAAAAAGCCGATGGCAACTCCGCCGAAAGCGGCATGTGATATTCCTGAGCCGAGAAAGGAGACCCTTCTGAGCACCACGAAGACAGAGATGATCCCGGCAAAAAGTGCCATTGATACGCCTGCAACAAAAGCCCTCTGCATGAATCCATATGAAAATATTTCCATAAAGATATCCCCAATCAATATACAATCGTCAAGATCAATTACAGAGGCCGCTCATTTCTCCGGCCTCAGCCTTGAGCACTGGTCACAGAGACCGCTGTGCATGAGTATTTCTATGCTTTTTCCATAAAGTTCCTTGAGCACTTCATCATTAAATGCGCCAAGTGGGTTTCCGTGGTAGTGAAGCGATCTGTTCAGGCAGGCAATCTCGTCCACATACGCCGATACTACTCCGATGTCATGGGAGACCATGATGATAGAGAGAGTTAATCTCTTCTGTATCCCTTTAAGAAGATGATAAAAGTCTTCCTGCCCAACCACATCTATGCCGGTGCTCGGCTCGTCCAGGATCAATATTCTGGGATCTCTTATAAGAGCTCTAGCTATCGAGACCCTCTGCTGCTGCCCGCCGGAAAGCGCGCCTAAAATGTGGTTTTCATGGCCGGACATTCCCATCGTCGCAAGCATATCAGCGGCCTTCTCCACATCTTTCCCGGAATGCCTCCTGAATGCCCCAGACCTCCCGGTCAGGCCCATCAATACAATATCTTTTGCGGTGGCGGGAAAATCAGCATCCACGTTGAGATGCTGAGGAAGGTAACCAAAAATCCCTTTCTGTACCGCCTCTCTGGGTGTGCCGCCGAAAACGCTCACTCTTCCTGCATCAGGTTTGACAAGCCCGAGAACTACCCTCAGAAAAGTGGTCTTCCCTCCCCCATTCGGGCCCACAATCCCGAGAAACTTCCCCTCGTCGAGACCTAGACTTATGTCCGAGAGCACTTCCCTGCCGTTAAGGGTGACGGTGAGACTCTGGACTTCAATGGCCCTGTTCATTTTTCTGCCTGCTGGTAATCCATTATAGTGGGAGGCCCACAGAAATTCAACGAGCTTTACTTCACTACTTAAGAGTGCTATTGATACTCGACGTTATTAGTCACTGTCAATACCGAGCAGGCAGGAATCCATTTTGATAAGCCGGGATACCTGACTAAGCTTGTCCAGAAGTTAGTAATCTCAAGAACCTTGGGCATGACAGACAACGATAAGAATCTATGAGTATTATGTTGAGACTTCTAATTAAAAAAAAGGAGCGGGTTATGAGACCCGCCCCTTTTTACTTCTAGAGCGTTACGCTTTAGAAGCTGAGTTGAATTCCCTGCCTAACGGCCCATGCATCATCGGGCTTAGGCTTGAGGGCTGTGGCGTAGAAGTCGCCCGTGAAGAGGTAACCGCCCTCTACATAGTAGACGAGGTTCTTGTCGACCTTGTAAGTGAGTTTCCAGTCGACTTCATTACCGATATCCTTGGAGGTGCCATTTGTTGATGGTGTGAGTCCTGATCCATCAATATAAGCAAGTTCAACCGAGGTGTTCTTAGCCGCACTCAGGTTGTAGTAATTCAGGTCGCCTGTCAGGTCCTTGGCAAGGGGTATAGACGCACCAACGTTGATGTACTGGGTGTTGCAAATGCCCCCGTTAGTAGAACCTGCTTCTGGCGTAACCCCGCCGGCCTGCGGGCAGGCTGTAACAGTGCGGTAGTCATACACATAGGTGATTCTCTGATAAGGCGAAACCGATGTGACAAACCAATCGACATTCGTCGAGCCAGCCTTCGGCCCGCTGCCATAGATGTACTGAGCGGTAAGCTTAATGCCGTTGACTAGATAGTCAGCTCCTGCCTGAACAGCCCAGCCTTTGAAATCCATATTAAGATTGTCCACTTTCCCTGTCTGGACTTCTCCGTCAGCCCTCAATGTCAGACCGCTGAACGTAACATCGCCCCTCAGGCCGAAGTTCCAAAGATGGATTGGATCCTTTGCTGCCTGGGTCCCCAGACCAATCTGATCGTCCACATAGGTGACATCGCCGCTTGTGCCCCATTCCTTGGTCCTGTAATTAAAGAGGCCGACGTCGGCATTCGACTCATCGCTGAATTGTGGCTCACCCTCACGGAATTTCGCTGTGAGCACTGCTACGTGCAGTTCTTTCGTAGGATCTGCGAAGAGGACGATTGCATCGTCTCCGAACAGAGTGTGGTCAAAGAAGAGCTTGTTGCCGAGGGCAAGAGGCATATGGCCGATCTTTATGCCCGCTGGCATCCCAAGAAGCCCTGAACCTGTGTTCAGGATCCATGCCTCGAGGAGATTCAGAGTGCCCCTCTTAGTGTCACCAACTCTATAGAAACCTGCAGAACCAGATGCATCTCCGGGCTGTCCGCCCCAGTTATAGGCTGTTGCGGTCTGGCCGCTTGTACCTTCAAGCATGATGAA
>CAZNTS010000068.1:0-5582 GCA_964576045.1 uncultured Nitrospiraceae bacterium
TGCTTTCATTTCATCCCCGGTTCAAACCATGCAAGCCCCCTCCTACTCTTTTTGGGGCAAACTGACATCAGCTTATTTCACTTTATGGGTGAATTTATTTCATCTTATGGGTTACGTTTTTCACTATATGCGTTACCCTACAACCCTACACAATTAAATATCAATATTCCTAGCTTCGAGGGCGTGTTTAACAATAAAATCCTTCCTCGGTTCAACCTGATCCCCCATGAGGATCGTGAATATCTCATCCGCCTGCACAGAATCCTCTATGCTCACCTGAAGCAGGGTCCTCCTCTCTGAATCCATCGTTGTCTCCCAGAGTTGCTGGGGGTTCATCTCACCAAGCCCTTTATACCTCTGGATAGAAAGTCCTCTTCGTGCAGTCTCGAAGACAAAGCTCAAAAGAGCCGTGCTCGACGCTATTTCCTTCTGCTCGTCCTTAATCGTTATCAGGTAGGGCGGCTTCCCCAAGTCTCTTATAGAAACGTAAAGACTTTCGAGCTCACGGAACTCGGGTGAAAGTAAAAGGTTCGCATCCAACACAAGTCTGTAATTCTGCCGTTTAATCTCGACACCATATCCCTCATGTTCTTCGTCTTCGTATATGTCGCCGGCGATTGCTTCCTTAATTTGTGACTTAACCTCGTCTAGGAGTTTTGCAATACCCTGTTTGTCTTTCAGTAACTGCTTGGTCACTCCTCCGGCGAGGAAAGTCCTCAATATCTCAGGATCCTTCCGCCTCCTTTCGAACCACTCCAATAACCTCTCAAAACTAAGAAGACGTTTGAGGAACGGTATGAGCGCTTTGCCCTTCACTTCCTGCCCCCTTATAGGTACTGTAATATCATCAGATGCAAGTTCGAAAAGCATATTCTGGAGTTCCATCTCGCTCTGGATGTATCTTTCGGTCTTCCCGCGCTTTACCTTAAAGAGAGGCGGCTGGGCTATATAGAGATACCCTTGTTCAATGATCTGGGGCATCTGCCGATAGAAGAAGGTGAGAAGAAGGGTCCTTATATGGGCTCCGTCCACGTCTGCATCGGTCATGAGGATGATTTTATGGTATCTGGTCTTCGAGATATCGAAATCCTCGGCACCAATGCCAGTTCCCATGGCTGTGATGAGTATCTTTATCTCTTCTGAGCTGAGCATCTTGTCGAACCGGGCCTTTTCCACATTCAGAATTTTTCCCCTCAGCGGCAGTATGGCCTGAGTGCGTCTGTCCCTTCCCTGCTTTGCCGAGCCGCCTGCAGAGTCACCCTCCACGATGAATAGCTCACTCAGTGCAGGGTCCTTTTCGGAACAGTCAGCGAGCTTACCAGGAAGTCCTGTGTCTTCGAGGGCTCCTTTCCTTCTCGTGAGCTCTCTTGCCTTCCGCGCAGCCTCCCTTGCCCGTGAAGCCTGGAGTGCTTTCTCTATAATCTTCCGCGCGGTCGAAGGGTTTTCCTCAAAGAAGGTGGCCAGAGCATCGTTCACAATGGACTCTATGATTCCCTTAACCTCGCTGTTGCCAAGCTTCATCTTGGTCTGACCCTCAAACTGGGGATTGGGGAGCTTCACGCTAACCACTGAGGTCAACCCCTCCCTTATGTCGTCTCCGGAGAGGCCCTCTTTCCCGTTCTTGAGGATGCCTGACGTAGTAGCATAGCTGTTCGCTGTCCTTGTAAGGGCGGATTTGAACCCAATAAGGTGTGTTCCCCCCTCCTTTGTATTTATATTGTTGGCAAAAGTGAAGATGGCCTCAGCATAGCCGTCGTTATACTGGAGAGCGACCTCCGCAAAAATACCCTCTCTTTCTCCAGATATGTAAATTGGCTTCGGATGAAGAGGAGTCTTGTTCTTATTCAAGTGCTCCACAAAGGATACAATGCCCCCCTTGTAGAGAAACTCCTGTTTCTTATCCACGCGTTCATCGAGGATCGTGATCTTGAGACCCCTGTTCAGAAACGCCAGCTCCCTGAGCCTCTGGGAGAGGATATCGTAACTGAAATCCGTCACCTCAAAGACCTCGGGGTCAGGCTTAAAGGTCACCTTCGTGCCTCTCCCCTTCGTCTTGCCGACGATGGACAGTGCCCCCGTCGGTTTCCCCCTCTCGAAACGTTGCTG
The DNA here is from genome assembly GCA_964576045.1 of uncultured Nitrospiraceae bacterium. GTDB lineage: Bacteria > Nitrospirota > Thermodesulfovibrionia > Thermodesulfovibrionales > UBA9159 > CAZNTS01. The sequence continues at coordinate 2,107 of CAZNTS010000068.1, forward strand.
GAAAACCTGACCGTTTTGCTTTATCTCTACTTCAAGCCACTCCGAAAGTGCATTAACAACTGAGATTCCGACACCGTGCAACCCTCCGGATATCCTGTACGCCTTGGATTCGAACTTCCCTCCCGCGTGGAGCTCGGTCAGGGCTACTTCAGCAGCGGTCCGTCCCTCCGGGTCACCTGGGTGGGGATCGGTTGGGATTCCCCTCCCGTCATCCATAACGGTGCAACTTTTGTCGTGGTGAAGAATCACCTCTATGTTGTTGCAAAATCCTGCAAGGGCCTCATCTACACTATTGTCCACAGCCTCGTACACTAGATGATGCAGTCCCTCTGGGCCGGTAGAGCCGATATACATCGCAGGCCTCTTCCTCACGGCTTCAAGGCCTTTCAGTATCTTTATTTCTTCGGCACCGTATGTTGCTTCTGTATTGGCATTCGTCGTATCTTTTTCTTCCATCTATCCTCTCTATATCTGAATCTCAGGTTATTCAGTGAATGGCCTTTCAAAAGGGATCGGGGATTGAAGGGCTCTAGGGTCAATACCTTTCTTTTACCACTGCACAGACCACGTCAACCGCTTGACTCATTGCTCCCTGAACCCCTTCCTTGTTGCCCTCTCAAATTCTCATCGGCATGACTACACACTTATAGTCCTCGCTGCCTTCCTCCTTCAAAAGGGTCGGGCTCAGAGGGTCCCGCAGAGCAAACACGACCTTGTCAGAGGTCATTGCGTCTAATGCATCCATTAGATAGCGTGCATTGAACCCGGCGGAAATATCCTCGCCCTTGTATTCCACCGCTATTTCATCCCTTGCCTCTCCTATGTCCGGGCTAGAGGAAGAGACCGCAAGGGAACTGTCTGCGATATCAACTTTTACTGCATTACTTCGCTCCCTCGACATTATAGAGACCCTTCTCAGCGTCCTGAGGAAGTCTTCCCTAGAAACGGTCACCTTCTTTTCATTGGAGGGAGGCAGGACCTGCTCGTAGTTGGGATAGCTGCCCTCGATCAGTCTTACGAGGAACTGAACGTCTCCAATCCTGAACAGCACATGATTCTTACCTATTATAGCAGAAATCGTCTCGGAACCGCCAAAAAACCTTCTGAGCTCCGCAGCAGCCTTTCTGGGTAGTATCACCTTCTTTTCCTCGCGTGCCTGTCCCCCCATTTCCTTGGTGAGGAGGGCTAGTCTATGACCGTCGGTCCCAACCACCGTTATCCGTTGGTCCCCCGATTTCAAATGGAATAGGAGTCCATTGAGTGTGTATCTCGAGTCGGTCTCACCCGCCGCGTACATGGTCTTCTCGATAAGCTCGGAGAGGGTCTCAATGCCAAAATTTATCTCTTCCTCGTTCTCGACCCCAGGCCATGCTGGGAATTCGCCAGCGGGAAGACATGCGAGCCTAAACCTACTTTTCCCAAAAGAAACCTTTATCCATTGTCCGTCCTCTGACTCTATGGTTATCTCTCCATCAGCTTCCCTCACAATCTCAAATAGCTTCCTCGCAGGTATGCAGAGCCCTCCTTCGTTCTGAACGCTCGCAGCAATGGGTTCCTTTATTGCTATCTGGAGGTCGGTGGCAACAATATGAGCGCCTTTTTTCCTCGCCTCAAGAAGAAAATGACTGAGGATCGGCATAGTATTCCTTTTTTCCACAATGTTCTGGATATTCGAGAGTTTTTCTTGAATCTCGTCTTTCGTAATGCTCAGTTTCATAGGAACCTCCTTACTATCCTTTTATCCGTTTCGTGAGATTTTCGATCTTCTTGTTGAACTCCTCTTCCTTTGCCCTTCTGTCCTCCATCTGCTTGCACGCGTAAATCACGGTGGCGTGATCTTTGCCCCCGAAATTTTTCCCTATCTCGCTTAGGGAGGAGTCGGTAAGCTGCTTGCTCAGGTACATCGCCACCTGCCTTGGAATAGCGATTTCCTTGGTCCTCTTCTTCGATTTCATCTCCAAGTGCTTGAGACCGAAAAATTCTGCGACGACCTTCTGTATCTGCTCAATCGTGACAGGCCTGTCGTCATCAGAGACAATATCTCTTAGGATGTTCCTCGCCATGGCCACGTCAATAGGTTCACCAGTCAATGACGACTGCGCGCCAAGGCGTATAAGACAGCCTTCCAGCTCTCTTATATTGGACTTTATCTTGGAAGCGAGGAAGGAAACCACTTCATCTGTGAGATGGATCCTCTCCGCCTCCGCCTTCTTCTGTATGATCGCCATCCTGAGCTCAATCTCCGGAGGCTGTATGTCTGCCACCAGCCCCATGCTGAACCTTGATCTGAGGCGGTCAGTGATGTTCTTTATTTCCCGCGGGGGCCTATCGCTGGAGAGGACGATCTGCTTCTGTCTCTCATAAAGGGTATTAAGAGTATGGAACAGTTCCTCTTGCGTGGCGGTCTTGTTCTCGAGGAATTGGACATCATCCACGAGCAGTAGATCGACATTCCTGTATTTACCTTTCAGTTCTTCCGTCTTGCCGTGCCGCACAGCCGAGACCACCTCGTTGGTGAACTGCTCCGACGGCACATAGAGGATATTAAAGTCATGCCTTTTGTCAGCAATGCGGTTACCGATCGCAGTGATGAGGTGTGTCTTGCCTAAACCGACCCCGCCGTAAACGAATAGGGGGTTATAGGCCTTTCCCAAAGACTCCGCCACCGCCATAGCTGCTGCGTGTGCAAACTGATTGCTCTGTCCGATCACAAAGTTGACAAAGGTATATTTTGGATTCAGATATATCCCTTTGCTCGCAAGCCTCAGTCTCCTTCCTTCCAAGCGTGCGTCGATCTTTTTGACTTCAGAATCCTGCTTCTCCGCTATCTTAAATTTTACTGTTACTGGATGGCCAACTATCTCTTCCATCACCTCGCTGACAAGATTCGGATAATAGTCTTCAACCCAATCTCTAAAGAATCTATTCGGTATCTCAAGGACTGCATTTTGCTCCTTCATCTGAGTGAGCTTTATGGGCTTGAACCAAAGCTCAAAGGCGTTGGCGCCGACTTTCTTTTCGATGATAGAGAGGCTCTTGTTCCAAATGTTTTCCAGAGGCATGGTCCCACCAGTGTTCACAAAAATTATACCGTGCGGCAAACACCCATCTTATCAACAACTTACTAACAATTGTTAGTAACCCCTCCCCCGAGAGGCAAAATATTATACCCCATATCCTCACCCTTGGCAAGGAAATTCTAGGCCGTCAGTGAATAATCTGTGGCATATTTTTTCAACATAAAAAGACTCACAGATACTCTACCGCTAACCCTACTCTATCCACATTAGCCTCCCCTGCCAAATGGCTTCCCCGCTCACTTTTCACGGCTTCCGCACTTTTTCACAGTTTCTTCTACTACATCTAAAAAGACTTTTATAAGAATAATAGAAGAAGGTTAGGCGGCTTTGTTTTTTGCTCTTAAGTACGCATCAATGAAAAGATCAATATCTCCATCAAGAATAGCATCAACATTG
>CAZNTS010000069.1:0-6373 GCA_964576045.1 uncultured Nitrospiraceae bacterium
AAGGGCCGAAGTCGTTGTATAGATGCCGTAGGAGAACTCCACCACCATGGCTGTGATGAGTACCAGTACCACAAGGGTAAGGACCAGCGCAAAGCCATCTTCCGAGGGAGACTGCAGTGTGGAGCGTAAAGACCGAATAGCACTTTTCATAATGCCCTTCCCACGCGCCAATTCGCAATGTCGGAAATAGTAAAGAGGGTCTCGTCTTTCTTTGTGCGGACAGTTACAGATATCCTCACCTGAGCTGGCGGTCCATTCGAAACAGTACTGTCCCAGGTCTTCACCCATTTGTCAATGTACTGGGCCTCTATGCTGAATGATTCCACATCTTCTATCAGATCAACACTCTTGGTCTCGTATGGAGTGCCGAAGACCGCGTCCATCTTTTTTCTAAGGATAAGCCGTTTGTCGTCATTTTCCTCAACGACATAGGTGATCTTCGTGAGCCCTGCGGACAGAGGTGTAAATGTGGTCATTACCAGTTGCGATGCCTGCTTTCCATAGAAATCTCTGTCATCTATCTTAAAAAGAGTATATTGTTTATTCTTGTCATAGACCGCGGATTCTATCTCGCGCTTCAAGATGTCAAGTACGGTGCGGCACTCCTGGAGCTTCACAAGGGAATCATCGACAGCATCCACTGCTTTACGCGACAAAAAAAATGTGCTGTAAAGCGCGGCCACGATTATGGCGGTGATAACCACCGCGATCAGGACCTCGATAAGGGTGAAGCCGTTTTTGGATGGGTGACATGACTGATTCGTATGCGTTATCATCTCGTTTTTCGGACAAGCTCGGCCAGTTTTATTTGCTCTTTCCCGTCAGTGACCGTCACCGATATCTCAGACATTCCGGGGAAAGCGGAATCCTTTATGTTTGTTTCGTAGGAGAAGCCTTCATAGGGTTCAGAGAACTGGCCCTTGCCTGCAGAAGGAGTATTCTCCATGAAGTACATTTTTTCTCTGGCGAGGGCCGTGCAAACGGTAATGGTCCTGTGTCTCGCAGCTATAACGAGGTGGTAGTTCAACGAATAGATAAGGGTCACAAGAAGGCCACCTATAATGGCGAGACTTATCATTACCTCGAGGAGGGTGAAGCCGCCCTTTACAGTGCTGAGTGATGAGTGACGAGCGCGGGGCAATAAATTCGGTCTGTCTTTGTTGTGTTGGAATCTGGTTTCCATTATTGACTTTGCACTTCTGACTTGTTACTCGCTATTATCTTCACTCTTCCGTTCATGCCGTTAAATTCCACGGTCATATCCGCACCGTTCCCGCTTAGATATGCGGTGAAGCTCTCAGTCGCTCCCACTGGGCTGAAAGGGAAGAGGATCTCACCTTCATATATCATGCCTTTGGACTGCAGTTCGATTCTGGAAAGTGTATCGAACACTTCGGCCTTTTCTCCGTCGGGTCCTGTGTACCTTATTGTCTTATCGTTAAAGGTGACCTTCATTTGGAGGACTTCCTTGGTCGAAAGCGCGCTGTCATTCAGGTAACGGATTAGGGAAGCGAGCTTCTTGGCCTCTGATTTCACTCTGCTTTCGCCCATCCCTGTTAACGAGGGAAGTGCTAGTGCAAGCACCAGAGATACGATGAAGACAACCACAATAAGTTCAATAAGAGTAAAGCCTGAATTTCCGAGAATAGAGATGGGAGATTTGAGAACCTTTGCTTTCAGATCTTCCACAAGGTTTCTTTTCTAATGTGCCGTATAAGATCTGTTCTTCTGTTCTTCAGGGAAACCAGTGACGAACATTCCCTGAGGCTCATTTCATGTCCCAGCTCGTAATATCCGCGTCCTTGCCTTCGCCGCCTTCCTTGCCATCGGCGCCGTAACTCAATAGGTCATAATCGCCGTGCAGCCCTGGCGAGACGTATATGTAAGGATTGCCCCAGGGATCAAGCGGGATCTTCTTCTGTTCCAGATATCCTCCCTCCCGGTAGTTCTTTACCTCTGTGCCACTAGTTGGCTTTTCGATAAGTGCCTGGAGTCCCTGCTGGGTGTCGGGATAAAATCCGTTGTCCATCTTGAAAAGTTTAAGAGCGGTCTCAAAGTTCCGTATCTGCACCTTAGCCTCTGCTATTCGTGCATCATCAGTTCTCCCGATGATCTTCGGAGCCACAATAGCGGCAAGCAGACTCAGGATGAAGACAACAACAATGATCTCAAGCAGCGTGAACCCACTTGTATTACGGATATTCATGCCAGAAGATTCAAGATTGAAAAATCCGGAATTCAGTGATTTTGCATTTTGCATTTCTGTCTTAGCCTCCTTGGGTTATAGACTGGCGATTCCGAAGCCGTCATGCCAGTAGCAACTGTTAATTCATACCAAAAAAATTGTATCCCGGGTCAAACCTGCAATGACGATCAATGGAATGTTACCTGTGACGCATCGCAGGGTCATTATTTTATCAGCTGATTCAACTGGAACATGGGCAGCAGCACCGCCAGCACTATAAAGAGCACCACCAGCCCCATGGCCAGTATCATCGCCGGCTCGAAAAGGGAAACTACCCTGTTCACTTTTCTGTTGAACTCCTCCTCATAGGATTGCGCTGCCCTATTAAGGCTCTCCGGAAGTCTCCCGCTTTTCTCCCCTGTAGAAATGAGCTGGATGAAGACAGGCGGGAACCCTTCGAGGGTCGAGGAGAGGTTCTGGCCCTCAGCGACCCGGCGCTCCGCGTCTAGGACCTTGGCTTCCAGTTGGCTGTTGCCCATGGACCTTGCGGAAAGACCGAGCGCCTTCAGCATAGGCAGGCCCCCCTCGAGCAAGAAACCAAGGGTCCTTGCGAACCTTGCATAGTAGAGGCACTGAAGCACATTTCCTGGCAGCCTGAGTATTAGGCCGTCCACAAGCAGCCTGTGCGAAGCAATAGATCTCCTGATAAGCACCCAAATTCCAATTACGGCTCCGAGAAGTAACCACCAGTATTTGATGAAGATATTGCTAACAAAAATGAGGATAACGGTGATCATGGGAAGGGCAGCTTTTGTATCGTTGAATATCTTCACGATTTTCGGGATTACAAAGGTGAAGAGGAACGAGAGCACAACTATACTGACACCCATCATCAGGATAGGGTAGATCATGGCTGAGCGGACCTTGGCCCTCACGGTATTACGATTTTCGAGAAAGTCGGCGAGTCTCATCAGGCCCCTGTCAAGCGTCCCGCTCTGTTCGCCGGAAAGAACCATGTTGATATAGAATTCGGGAAAGATGTTGCCGAACTCTTCAAGCGCTTTCGACAGGCGTGCGCCCTCTGAAACCCGCTCTTTAATCGAGATGAGCACCTCTCTGTAATATCCCTTGTGCTCCGCCGAGAGAGAATGGAGCGCTTCCATCAGAGGAACTCCAGAAGAGAGGAGTATAGAGAGCTGGCGAGTCACATTTGGAAGAAAAGATTCGTCTGTCCGGCGGAACAGTTTTCTCTTCCCCCCAGCTCCCGATGCTATAACTTCGCTGGGGAAAATGCCCTCTGCCTTTACCCTGAGCATCGCATCATTCGGCCCAGTTGCCTCAATGCTGCCGTTCACGTCCCTGCCGTCTGAGGTGTATCCCTTGTATCTGAATATAGGCATACTTTCAATTTTTATTCTTCGGCATAGTCTTTCTGGATGACCCTCAGGACCTCCTGGAGGGTTGTGTCTCCTTTTGCTACTTTGTTTAGGCCATCCATGAACAGCGTCTTCATGCCCCTAGAAACCGCGTGATCTCTAATAATCTGAGAATCCTTCCTGGAAGTGATCATTTCTCTTGTCTCCGGGGTCACGTACAGGATCTCGAAAATCCCTGTCCTCCCGAGGTAGCCGCTCTCCCTGCACTTTTCACACCCTCTGCCCCGGAACAGCTGCGTTAACGGGGCAGCTGATAACTTAGAATTTATGAAATACGATTGTTCGGCGTCTGTAGGCCTGTATGACTCGCTGCAGAAAGGGCATATGGTGCGTACCAGCCTTTGCGCCACCACCGCCGCCAGCGAAGACGAAACCAGAAAAGGCTCCACCCCCATGTCGATCAGTCTTGTGACAGCTGATGCTGAGTCGTTAGTGTGAAGCGTGCTGAGGACGAGATGGCCTGTAAGGGAAGCTTGGATCGCGATCTCCGCTGTCTCGTAGTCCCTAATCTCGCCCACCATTATAACGTCGGGGTCTTGCCTGAGAATGGACCGCAAACCCGAGGCGAAGGTAAGTCCTATCCTGGGGTTCACATGGATCTGGCCCACTCCCCTCAGCTGGTATTCGACTGGGTCTTCCACCGTGATTATGTTCTTCTCTTCAGAATGAATCCTGTTAAGCGCGGCATAAAGGGTCGTTGTTTTGCCGCTCCCAGTCGGTCCAGTGACAAGAACGATGCCGTTTGTTCTGAGAAGAAGTTCTTCCACGTGGCGAGAGTCCTTTTCGTCCAGACCGACCTCGTTCAGACCTATCAGTCCCTGTCGCCTGTCAAGAAGCCTTAAAACAGCTCTCTCACCGTAAGACGTAGGCACTATCGATACCCTGATGTCAATGTCTCTAGATCCGATTAGAAGTCTTATCCTGCCGTCTTGGGGAAGCCTCTTCTCAGCAATGTCGAGGTTTGCCATTATTTTCACCCTGCTTATGAGGGCGTCCTGTATGATCTTTGGAGGGGAGAGGACTTTGTGGAGGATCCCGTCTATCCTCATCCTCACCTCGATCTCCTTCTCATATGGTTCTATATGGATATCGCTTGCCTTTTCCTTCACCGCCTGAAGGAGGAGCGCATTAAGGAGTCGTATGATGGGGGCCTCCTCGGTGAGTTCGAGGAGGTCGCGAGGAGATTCGAACTCCGTGGCCACTGACGAAAGGTCCTCGCCAGATATCCCTTCCATCACTTCCTCGGCTGATCCGACCTGACCGTAGAACCTGTTGATGGCGTCCATGATAATGCCGGCTTGCGCCCTGACAGGACAGGGACGTAATCCGTATCTCTTGGCGAGATCAAAGACAGCGAAGAGGCCTCTCTCATCGGACACTGCCGCTACGAGAGAACCGTCCGCTCTGTTCATCGGCATAACGACGTTGTTGCGTGCGAAGGAAAGAGGGATCTCCTTGATAAGGGCGATTTCAACGTCTTCATCCCTTATGGTCGCAATAGTTTCCATCATTCAGTGCAAAGGGTCAGAAGTGCAAGAGTCTTGAAGTTCAGAAATAAAGAGGAGGTCTTTCCCGCGCTTCTGCATCAATTTCTTTATTTAACTTTTACCGAAAAATTCGGCTCCGCGTACTCTACTTCGGGAAGTGCGGAGAACTCTTTAATCGCGTCTTCTACGACTTGTCCCTTCTTCAGCCGAATATGATATACTTTTATCCCTTCCAGAAATCGTATCACCGCGGCCTCGTGTTTTGAGAAGATTTCCCGTGCTGCTACATCGGTTACGCTCTCCTTGAACTTCACTAGAAGCTCCCCTTGGACATAGCGGTTCTCGGCCACTGCAAACTCCCTTCGTTTGGTTGTGGTCATCTCGGCAAGACGCTCAGGCCCTTTCACAACAGAAGGGGTAAGGAATACAAGCAGGTTGGTCTTGTCCTTCGTTGTATTTTTCTGTTTGAAGAGCCATCCCAGAACCGGAACGTCGCCGAGCACTGGCATCTTTGTTACCGTATCCTCGTCCTGTTCCTGCATCAACCCTCCAATTACCACCGTCTCGCCATCTTTTACGACCACCCCTGTTTTGAGAGATCGCTTTGTGAGGGTCGGTCCCACACTGATGGTAAGAGTATCAGACTGGCTCAGTACCGAAGAGATTTCTTCGTAAATGTCGAGCTTGACATGGTCCCCTTCAGTGATCTGTGGGGTAAGGCGCAGGATTATGCCCACATCCTGCCTCGTGATGGAATTGAGAATAGTGCCTGTGGTTGCTGTGGTGACACTCGTCTGCTGAGCACTCTGCGTGATGAACGGCACATTCTCTCCTACAAGGATCTCGGCTTCCTTGTTGTCAGAAGTGAGTATCTGTGGGGTGGAGAGAACGTTTAAGGAGTCCTTGAAGTCATTCATGCTGAATAGTACAGCGAACCCGGGAACGCTGAGCGTTGTTGTGGTGATTGTACCGTCAGGATTGGTGGTGGTGAGCGGGACATTCAGAAAATTCCCTAGGCCACCAAGCGTAGCGCCCTGGAGCCCCTGAAGGATACCTTGCATTGCGGTTTGGTCTATCGTGCCGAAGCCGCCTATCGCTATGGGCTGTCCTCCTTTTATCGCGGTCGCTCTCCACTGCACTCCCAGGTCTCGCAACTTGTTCACTGAAGCTTCCACAATCATCGCCTCGACGTATACCTGCCTTCTCCTCTTGTCGAGCTGCTTTATCACCTGCGAGAGGCTCTGATAATCGGAGGGGGAGGCCAC
>CAZNTS010000070.1:0-14092 GCA_964576045.1 uncultured Nitrospiraceae bacterium
GCGGCCGCAAAGGCATATATCAATGCATTGAACAAACTGGCAGCCAGAAGAAGGCAGGGGGTTTAGTCTGCATTTCTGATCTCATTTTGTCTCTCCCGTGGACCAGGCACTTCCTTATGTATGCGTCCGCCCTCAGGTCTGAAATGAGTGAAAATGAATTGAAAAATAAAAGAAATTCTTGTATCATAACTAATTGCGTAATGGAGGTAGCGGTATTATAATCAAGTATCCAGATGGGAAAGAGGTTTCGGGCACGCTCTCCGAAATCGAAGGGAAGCTGAAAAAGGCGAAGGCAGTTGCTGTCAGGGTCAATGGGGGCCTTCAGGACCTTTCACAGCTGGGGCATCTTGGTGATGAAGTTAGTCTTGAAACTGTGACCTTTGACTCCCCTGATGGAAAAGAGATTTACCGTCACAGCACTTCGCATATAATGGCTCATGCGGTGAAAACCCTTTTCCCTAAGGCTAAACTTGCCATAGGGCCGGCGACGGTAGAAGGGTTCTACTACGACTTTGACTTGGACAGGCCGCTCACCCCCGAAGACATTGAGCATATAGAAAAAAAGATGGGTGAGATCATAAATGATAACAGGCCATTCAACCGCAGGGTCATTTCGAAGACGGAGGCAGAGCGGTTCTTCAAGGATGCAGGAGAGGAGTACAAGGTTGAATTGTTGAAGGAGATAACCGACGAATCTGTCTCTGTTTATGAGGAGGGCGGTTTTATGGACCTGTGCCGTGGACCCCACGTTCCATCCACAGGGACTGTCAGGGCATTCAAGCTCCTTAGCATTGCGGGTGCGTATTGGAGGGGTGATGAAAAGAACAAGATGCTCCAGCGTATCTATGGCACTGCCTTTGACAGGGAAAAAGACCTGAAGGAATATTTGTCCTTCCTTGAAGAGGTGAAGAAAAGAGATCATAGGAAACTCGGCAGGGAGCTAGACCTCTTTAGCATAAACGATGAAATAGGTGCAGGTCTCATCCTCTGGCATCCCAACGGTGCCCTGATCCGCAAGACAATTGAAGATTTCTGGAGGAATGAACACCTCAAGGCCGGTTACAGTCTCCTTTATACTCCCCATATCGCAAAACTTGATCTCTGGAACAGAAGCGGTCATCTCGATTTTTACCGTGAGAACATGTATTCCCCTATGGAGATTGAGGGCGTTGACTATGAGATCAAGCCTATGAACTGTCCCTTCCACATCAGTATCTACAAGAGTTCCCTGAAGAGCTACAGGGAACTTCCCGTGCGATATGCTGAACTAGGTACTGTTTACAGATATGAACGATCTGGCACACTCCACGGCCTCCTGAGGGTCAGAGGTTTTACGCAGGACGATGCTCACATATTCTGCCGGGAGGATCAGATCGAAGATGAGATATTGAATATTCTCGACTTTACTCTCTTTATCCTGAAGACCTTTGGCTTTGATTCCTACGATGTGTATCTGTCCACTCGTCCTGAGGGGTATGTGGGAACCCTTGAGAACTGGGATAGAGCCACGAATGCGCTGATACAGGCCATGGAGAAAAAAGGGTTGACATATGAGATAGACCCAGGCGCAGGAGTATTCTATGGCCCAAAGATCGACATCAAGGTGAAGGATTCTCTTGGGAGGGCGTGGCAGTGCAGCACGATCCAGGTCGATTTCAACAATCCTGAGAGATTTGATGTCGGTTTCCGGGGAAGTGACGGGAAGGAACACAGGCCAATAATGATCCACCGTGCGCTGATGGGATCGCTGGAGAGGTTTTTTGGCATCCTGGTCGAGCACTATGCAGGAGCTTTTCCTGTGTGGCTTTCTCCCGTTCAGGTTGCAGTACTTACCATAGCTGAAAGGCACGCCAATCATGCATCGGCAGTTGCTGAGAGATTGAAAAGTGAAGGGATCAGGACCGTTTTGAACATTGATAACGAAAAGATAGGGCACAAGATCAGGGAAGCCACTATCAGAAAGATACCGTATTTGGGTATAATAGGCGACAGAGAAGTCGAGGAGACGCGCATTTCTGTGAGGAGACGGAGCGGCGAGGACCTTGGGGCCATGACTGAAGACGCTCTGATGACACGACTGAAAGAGGATATTACACGCAGGAGGTGACAATATAAGCAAGGACATCGGAAAAGATATAAGAGTAAACGCAAAGATCCGCGCCAGAGAGGTCAGACTTATCGATGTGGATGGACAGCAAGCGGGTGTGGTATCCCTTGCTGAGGCATTGCGGCTTGCGGGGGAGAGGGGCGTTGATCTTGTGGAAGTGGCGCCAAATTCGACGCCTCCTGTTTGTAAGATCATGGACTTTGGCAAGTACAAATACCAGCTCAGCAAGAAGCACACGGTAAGAAAGACTATTGAGGTGAAAGAGATAAAGCTGAGGCCTCAGATTGGTGAGCACGACCTCGAGTTGAAAGCGAGGAACGTAAAACGCTTCCTTGATGAGGGTAACAAGTCGAAGGTCACGATGTTCTTCAGGGGAAGAGAGATGGTAAGGCCGGAACTCGGCATGAAGGTTTTTGAGAGGCTTCTGCAGTATCTGGACGGGAAGTTCACGCTGGAGCAGCAGCCCAGACAGGAAGGCAAGAACATTACCATGGTAATAGCACCGAAATAATCGGGAGGGTTTAATGGCAAAACTGAAGACACATAGAGGAGCGGCAAAAAGGTTCAGGCTAACGGGGACGGGAAAGGTAAAGCGCAGTAAGGCTTACAAGAGCCACATCCTTACTGGTAAGCCCGCGAAGAGGATGAGAAACCTTAGGACCGGTACATTGGTCGCGAGGACCGATCAGGAGAATATCAAGAGACTTATACCATATCTGTAAGGGTATTAACAAGTAACAAGCAAGAAAGGCAAGAAACTAATGAGTGTCCGGACTTATTACTTGGTATTAAATTTTTGAGGAGGAATAGATGCCGAGAGCAAAGGGTGGTTTCAAGACGAGGAGAAGAAGGAAAAAGATACTTGAGAGGGCCAAGGGATACTATGGGGCAAAAAGCCGACTTTATAGGATCGCCACAGAGGCAGTGGACAAGGCACTGCAGTACTCTTACAGGGACAGAAGGAACAAGAAGCGGGAATTCAGGTCCCTTTGGATCATAAGGATCAATGCTGCAGTTCGTGCGCTCGGGCTTACTTATGGCCAGTTCATGTCCGGCCTGAAGAAGGCGGAAATCGGGCTGGATAGGAAGACTCTTGCCAATATAGCATACAATGATCCGGAAGCGTTCAGCCGGATTACCGAGACCGTTAAGCAAAAACTTGCTTCATAGCTGATTATTCGCCATGTAGAATATAATCCCCCTGAAGTCCTTCCCGAGGGGCTCAGGGGGATTGATTTGAAGCGAGCATTGTAAAGGGGCCGATGTCTGACATAGAGGATATCAGAAAGAGTTTTCTTGAAGAGCTTGACTGTTCCAAATCGACGAGCGACCTTCAGCAATTAAGGGTAAAGTATTTGGGGAAGAAGGGGATACTTACCTCGAAACTCAAACTACTCTCCGCGGTCCCCGCAGAGGAGAGACCTGCCTACGGTAAACTGTTGAACGAGTTGAAGACCTTTATCGAAGGAATGGTTCAAACAAGGGAATCTCTGCTGAAGGATTCGGAACGTGTCGGACGGATAGTCGCAGAAGCTATCGATATCTCGCTGCCGGGTAAGTACGTGGTGCCGGGAAAGGCGCATCCCATCAGCACTGTCCTGCAAGAGATCATCGATATTTTCGTGAGCATCGGTTTTGATATCCAGGTTGGGCCGGAGGTGGAACTGGATTACTATAACTTTGAGGCACTTAACATCCCCAAGGATCATCCAGCCAGAGATATGCAAGACACGTTTTATATAACGGATGACGTGATCATGAGGACGCAAACCTCGCCTGTACAGGTCAGGACTATGGAGAAGCTGAAGCCTCCGCTGAGAATTATTTCACCTGGAAAGGTCTACCGGTGCGATGCGGACGTGACCCATTCCCCCATGTTCCATCAGGTCGAGGGGTTGATGGTCGACACGGATATATCCTTCAGCGATCTCAAGGGAGTTCTCGAAATCTTTGTACACCGCATGTTCTCTCAGGATATTTATGTGAGGTTCAGGCCGAGTTTTTTCCCTTTCACAGAACCGAGCGCCGAGGTGGATATCGGCTGTATCCTTTGCGGCGGTGTGGGGTGCAGGGTATGCAAAGGATCGGGTTGGATGGAGGTGCTCGGCGCCGGGATGGTACATCCGAGAGTGTTTGAAATGGTCGGTTACGATCCGGAGATATACACGGGATTTGCCTTTGGTCTCGGCGTCGAAAGGATAACTATGCTCAAATATGCTGTCGACGACATAAGATTGTTCTATGAAAACGATATCAGGTTTCTAAAGCAGTTCTGAGCAGATTCCGAAGGGAGGGAGTTTTGGCAGCAGAGGGTGTAAAGAAGGTAATGGAAACGTCGAGAAGAGCAGTCTCGGCAGTTATTGGTGTCTCATTAAGGCTGCTTCTCCATCTGTGTACCGGCGTTCTCTGTGGTTTAAAAGACTTTCGTTTGGGTGGACTATGCGTGTCCCGTTAAATTGGCTGAAAGAGCTTGTTGAGTTCTCTTTAAGTCCCGAAGAACTCGGCTCGAGGCTGACCATGATCGGTCTCGAAGTGGAGGCCTTAGAGAAAGTCGGCGATGATACCGTGCTTGAAGTTAATGTGACTCCCAACAGGTCGGACTGTCTTAGCATTCTCGGCATTGCGAGGGAAGTTGCGGCCATGCTCAAAGCTACCCTGAGATTCCCAGAATGCTTAGTCGGGGAAGAGACAGGGCCATCTGTCATCGCTGTCGAGATCGCCGACAAGGACCTCTGCCGCAGGTACGCCGGGAGGGACATCACCAGTGTGGCGATAAGCGATTCTCCGGAATGGATAAAGAGTAGACTTGAGAAGTGCGGGATGAGACCCATCAATAATATCGTCGATATCACAAATTACGTCTTGCTCGAAATGGGCCACCCCCTGCATGCCTTTGACATGGACACCCTGAAGGGGGGGAGGATACGGGTTGCGCGTAACAGGCCTGGCGAAACAATAACCACACTGGACGGCATCCAGCGCCTTCTTACCGACGAAGCTCTGCTGATATGGGACGGAGAGAGGCCTGTAGCAGTGGCGGGAGTGATGGGAGGTGCTGACACAGAGGTAAAGGACAAGACAAGAAACGTATTCCTTGAGAGCGCATACTTCCTCCCTGCGTCGATACGAAGGACATCGAAGTCCCTCGGACTCAGCACGGAATCTGCCTACCGGTTTGAACGGGGCACGGACATTGAACTCATCGAGAAGGCTCTCGACAGAGCCGCATACCTGATGGCATCGCTGGCGGGAGGACGGGTCTCAAAAAAGGTGGATGTGTATCCGGAGCCGTTTCGGGCGAGGGTGATAAAAGCAAGGTATCAGCGGGTGGACAAAATTCTCGGCACCTCTGTTTCGCGCGATGAAGCCATCTCGATTGTGGAACGCCTCGGCATGGGGATCACAAAAGGACACGATTACTTCACTGTTGTCCCACCCTCATTTCGGGGAGACCTGCAGAGGGAGATCGATGTGATAGAGGAGATTGCGCGGTTTTACGGATACAATAGGATACCGGTGACGGTACCACGGACGCAGATTTCCAAGGAACCGAGGGATAAGCGACACCTGCATGTCCAATCGATTAAAGATTCTTTCAGGAGTTCGGGGTTCAGCGAGACAATAAACTACAGTTTCATGAACTACAAAGTCCTTGACTTGCTCAATATCCCGGAAGGCGATGCACGCAGAAGTGCCTTGTCTATAAGGAACCCGCTTAATGAAGAAGAAGCTCATCTGAGGACTGCAATCATCCCGTCTCTTCTCCGGAACCTTGTGCATAACATATCGATGGGTAACAGGGACGTGAGGCTTTTTGAAGTCTCTAGGATATTCATTGACAGGGGAAGCGCACTCCCAGAAGAAGAGCACCACTTGGCAGCGGTCTTTTTCAGGGAGAAGGGGCCGTCCCTCTGGCGGGACGAGACACCTGATTTCTTTCTAGTGAAGGGAGTGATCCAGTCCATGCTGGACACGCTCAGTATAGCCGATTATGAGTTCAGTCCATCGCAGGAACCTTTCCTGCATCCCGGGAAGTCAACGGATATCCTCGTGACGGGGAAAAGAGTCGGGTTTCTCGGAGTGCTTCATCCAGGCGTGGTCGAAAAACTCTACTTGAAAATTGCACGTCCAGAAGTATTGGTGACGGAGATGAGCCTGGACACCCTCTTGTTGTTGGTGCCGGAAAGTATAAAATTTATGTCTATTCCCAGATATCCACACATCGACAGGGACATTGCGCTTATTGTGGATGAATCATTGCCTGCAGCTAATATTATGGAGCAGATGAGGGCATATCCCTCTGAACTCATCGAAGAGATCTCGGTATTCGATTTCTACAGGGGGAAGAACATTCCTCAGGGTAAAAAGAGCCTTGCCTTTACCGTACGGTACAGGGGCAAGGACAGAACCCTTACCGATTCCGAAATAGAAGAGCTTCACGCCGGACTTGTGGGGTATATCACCGAGAGAACAGGTGGAATAGTCCGCGGAAATTAATTTTGCAGGTAGCGCGTTTGGCGTGGCATAAGAATACGCTACCCACTTTCTGCTAAGCACTGATCACTTTATATCCCGCCTGTGTAATTGCCTTTTCAATATCTTCTTGCCTGACTGCTTTTTCGTCAAATTTCAACTTGACTGTCCCGATCTCAACATCCAAATCAGTAATACCTTTTAGAGCCTCCATAGCCTTTTGTACCTTCATCACGCAATGCTGACAGCTCATTCCCGCGACTTTGATAGTAGCGTCTGTCATAACTGCTTCTCCTTTCTGGAATAATTATGTTTTCAATATTTTAACTCATTTCCTCCTCTATGTTCGTACTTATTTGTTTCTGAGCATGTGTAACATTATAAGGTGAGTGCCCTCAGCAAAGCGTTATTTGAAGCGCTCACTGCAGTGTAGCTCTGATTCCGGGGTCATAAAATCATGATGAAAGTGGAGTTACTATTCATCGTTGCAATTCTTTCTCAAAGCACCCGACATCCAATTCGAGGTCGCCTTAAGGATTAAAAGCCCTTTTCACAGTGTGTAATACTAGCCCGGATATGGACTGGCATTGCCGTCCTCTGTGACAAAAAAGCTGTCCAGCGCTAGTTTGCATACATAAGCCTGCAAATGATGATAAGGCTTCAAGCAATCATAATTCGTTATTTACAGTATGATTGGTCGAACACCACCCTCCGTATTTTCAGACAGAATTGGCTCCAGTTTGAGTATTCTTACATTGAGGTTAATATTCCGCCAGTCATAGAATTCCGCATAGACTTTGGGTAAAACTTAATGACCGTCGGACTTGAGAAGATCAGTTACATGAGAGGGCTTATTTATATCAGGTCGATCTTTTAGAGATTCTCCCGAGGACATCTTTTGGAAGAAATTTTCTTTTGCTCACACCCTGGAGTAGGGTATAGGGAGTTTCTTTTTGCCAGGGAAATAACGAAAATATTGACATCTAATATAATATCTCGCACGCGACGTGACAAAGCACAATTACGATATAACTAGCCCGAGCCGTCCAGATCTATCTGGTAACCCATTGTGTTCCGCAGATATGCTGAAAGTCGCACTTCGGGCAACTGTTCTTTCTGTCCGAGACGGCGGTAAATGGAACGTCGGGATCGACTATCTCTTTAAGAAGACCCAGAAGCACGGTCTTTAACTTATCGAAATTCGCGTACCCATCGTCCTCATCAAATAGGGAGAGTTCAATTTTATTGTCTATGGAGGACTTACCAAGAAGCAGAAACATGCCTCTCAAATCTCCTATTCCTATGCCGTAATGCTCGGAATACAGGAGCAGATAAAAAGGCAGTTGAAGGCTCCCGATTGCGTTATCCCAAGAATCCCTGTTATCGGGATCAAGCCTGTCGAAGTTGATCCTGAGGTCTTTTTCGTAGGAACCGCTCTTGTAATCAAGTATATATGTCAAGTGGTCCCTTTTTTCGACCATGTCCAGACGGCCTTTCAGTATGTGGGAGTCCACAGTTGCCTCCACAGGCACTTCCACCCCGATAATTGTCACTTTGTTTTCATTGATCAGTGGTATGCAGTAATTATTTAGATAGTCTCTGAGGTGCTTCTTAATCTGGAGTTTCAGAAGATATACTGCCCCGGTAGGGTTGTCGCCGTATTCCCGGTCGAAAAGATTATCGATCAAATTATCCATTTCTTCCAAGTCTATGTCCGCTTCTTTCAGAATTCCGTTCGTCTTGTATGAGAAATATGATGAAAGGACTCGATGGACAAACTTGCCGATATCGGCTCTTTCGATGTCTCCCGTAATCTCCTCCTTTCTTCCGAGACCAAGTATGTAACCGTAGTAAAACTGAAGCCGGCACTTGAGGTAGCTGTCGAGAGCGGTGGCACTGTATTTAAAATTTTTTAGGAAGGCAACTACCTCTGCAGTTTTGGCGATGTCGGCCGGAGGTTCGTTCCCGAGTTTGACCTTATATTGAACAGCCCGCACATAATCGTTTGTCTTGGTCGACCGGTCCCTTTTCTGTTTTTCCCAGATAAGACTCTCTACAAATCGAGATCTCTCCTTGGCATCATTCTCGATAAAGAAAATGTGCACTTCCTTCGCGCCCCTTATAAGAGTCTCAAAGTTGTAGGCGAACAGCCTGTCCTTATCCAAATAGGTTGGCAGTTTCAGGATTTCACGTGCCTTGAGTGGAAGGAGAGTGTCCTCCTTTGCAGTGTCAGGCATAATCCCTTCATTGGCATCGAGAATAAATACATTGTCAAACCCAATGTTTCTCGTTTCAAGGAAGCCGAGGACCTGAATGCCCTTCAGTGGAGTGCCCGGAAAAGGCACGTAACCAGTCATAATGTATTTTCTCAGAAATGTGAAATAGCCAGTTTTCTCCGTGAATGACATATCCTTCATCAGTGATTTACTGGCTGTGTCCAATGCCCTTATACAGGCGTCTGAAAATGGGTAGAAGATGGGATGAAGTCGGGCCGTGCTGTTATTGAAGATGAATGTGAGAAGTTCTGTGCATTTTGCAGCGAAGTCTCCTATATCCCTGAAAGAGAAAAATTTCTCGATCGTATTAAGATGGATCATTCTTAGGTGTGCTCTGACTTCTTTCTTGGTAATGCCTTCTTCTTCCTGACGAAGCTTCTCTGCGATAATACTGAGTATCCTGTCATCATTCTCTATCTCAGACAGCGTCACGAATGTTCTAGTCCTGGATCTCTGCAGTATCTCTTCAATGGAGTGAAATATGATCCTTGTGATCTCGGCGTTGCCCCCGCAATAAATATTCTTCGTGTAAGGGTGCAGTACAAACCTTATATAATCCGGGACATAAATCCGGTTATCTTTCATTGAACCAATCAATTCCATGAGATTGTTGAGGAACCCGAATACCGGAGTGCGATGCAGCGGATACCCAAGCGAGACGTTGAAGTCGTCCTTATCGAGACATGTCATCCCCTGCCGGAGAAGGGGAAATAGAGTCTCTGACGACGGCAGTACTATCGTGGTTCTTTCATCTGATATGTCTTGCTTCCCGGACTTTTCTGCCAAAATGCTTCCAAGGGCGAAGACTTGACCGTGAGTATCAGGACTGCTGTAAAAATGGATTTGCGGATCAGGGCCAGGCCGTCGGACATCCCTGTTCTCTATTCCAAGTTCCGCCAGTCGCTCTTCGATGCCCGGACCATCCTGGAATATAAACATGTTTGTTTCGCTTGGAAGCAGTTTTCTGAAAATATCCTTCTCGCATCTGGTCAGCGCGTAGAATCCCGCAAATATCACCCTTTCGAATCTTGCCATACCGCCTTCAAAAACTTTCTCAGCTGCCGTGCGATACCTCATGGACCTCGTAGTCATGCCCATTTGTGAAATCTTTTCGTAAAAAGTCTTATAGAAGAAGTGCAGTGACTGAAGCCGCGCTAGAGCATGCTTGGGTATCATCTCATCCGCAAAAGGCTGGATTTGCTTCACCATAGCTGTCGGGACACCCTCGATGTAGAGTTCTTCAATGTCGGCATAAAGTTTTATTCCCAGAGAAAAAAAACTATCGAGGCTGAGGAAGTTTTCTCCACCGAGGGGTTCGGGGGCGCTCTTGTGTATCTGGTAGAGGATGGCAATAGCGTCGACTGTCTCTATTTTCTTCAATGGCCGTACGGCCTCAGTAACATAATCGACAAAATCGTCTATGGAGAGAATGGAGGGTGGGATGAAGCTGCTTTCTTCCCTTTGCGCCAATTCTCTTCTGAGGAAAAGCGCCGGTCTTCTGCCCGGAAAAACTACAAGGTTACGAGAATAGTCATTGTCAATAGACTTTATGAGGTTTGCCGTCCGTTCGATCAGATTTTCCCGTGAACCAATGATAAGCGTGTTGATCATGATGTCCTGATCTCTCCGAGATCTACATAAACTATCCGGCCTTCCACACCCCTGCCACGGTAGATGTCCTTGGCGATCCTCATGTATTTATTCATTTGAGCCCTGTTTTTTTCTGCGGCCTGGCCCTCCCCCCCGGTTTTAAAATCAAGGACGGTAACCCTGTCCAAGTCGATCACGACCCTGTCCATCCTGAATAGATGGCCCTCCTCGTCCGAGAATTCCTGTTCCCTTCTAACATCTCTGCCAATGCGAGGCTCAAAATAGGTTGCGACCTGGTTGCGCCCTAAAAGGCGAAGGATAAGTTCTTTTATTCCTTCTGATGCCGACTCTTGTCCTGTCTCGAACCTGACTTTTCTGATGATGTCCTCAAGCAAGCTTTCCATATCGTCCTGCAAATATTCGATGTGGTATAGCACTCTGTGGATGAATTCTCCCCTCTCCCTTTCCCAGATACTGATCATCTCCTCGGCCCCGACCGCTGTCTCTATCTGTTTGGGGTTATGTCGTATGCTGTAGACATTAGAGGCCGTTGTGGCAGGGACGCAGCATTTGTCAGGTCTCACCGTTGCTTTGAAATCGTTTGCGGGAAGGAGATCTATGGGAAACTTTCCACTTCTTCCCTTCACACCGATAACGTA
Source organism: uncultured Nitrospiraceae bacterium (assembly GCA_964576045.1). Lineage (GTDB taxonomy): Bacteria > Nitrospirota > Thermodesulfovibrionia > Thermodesulfovibrionales > UBA9159 > CAZNTS01. The sequence goes on from CAZNTS010000070.1 coordinate 11,106, forward strand.
GAGTTCCTCTTTTGCACGTGTAAAGCCGACATATAGACTGTTGAGCCTTGCCACTTTTTCCTTTAAAGCCTCCTCTTCATAAAGCCTTTCGAATGAGGGATCGCTCACCATTGTTTTCTTATTAAGTTTTAGTAGGCGTACTCCATTTTCTTCCTCCTCGATTATGTAATCAAACCCCTTATTTTGGACTTCGTACAGGAGGACTATGACTGCGGGGAAACCAAGACCCTTTGCTTTGTGAATTGTCATTATTTTGACGGCGTCCAATGACTTTGGCACGTCCATATTCCATTCAGACCGTGCTCCGTTGCCGTCTCCTGTGAAGTCAAGGAAGTCTCGAACGCTGTTAAATCCCGCATCCTCGAACTCCTTGACCGCGGCGAGAATCTTTACAAGTGTTGCTTCCTCGTCCCCAAGTGTATCAAAGACCCTGAAAACTGTGTAGGCTTCGGTCACAAGGTCGTAAATCGGAAAATATCCTGAAGCCTTGAAAAGACCCCTGAAGTACTTTTCCCACAAAACCGGAAACTCTTTCTGAAATGACTTGTAGAGTGGAGAATTCTCTCTAGATGAAAAAAGGAACTCTCTCAACCTCTCCAAGGTGATCTCGGGGTGATCGGCCCGGAGCACGCAGCCTAAGATCTCTCCACTTATGAATGTGGCAAAAGATAGGTCATCCATAGGGGAATCGAGAAATTTCAGCAGACAGACGATTTCGCTGGTTATCTTTCTCCTCCTTATATCGAGGTTGCTGTAAGAAATGAAGTCAATATTCTTCTCGTTCAGCCAATGGCTAGCCTTCACTACGTCTTCATTCCGATGGGTCAAAATAGCAATATCTCCATAGCTGAAGCCCCGCGATTTTAGTTCCAATACGAGGTCCTGTATATCGCGCCGCTCAGGCAGGGTTTCGGAGTCTCTCTCACGCAGTATGACCTCGCAGTATCCTTGGGAACTGTCATCTCGAGCGCATTGGACATAATCGGTCAGCCCGCTTCTGATCCCGGCGACCCTGTATTCATCATGGCCGGCTACGATTTCCTTGAAGACCTTCTCGTTGAAGTCAAGTATCCTTTTGAGACTCCTGCGATTTATTTTAAGCTCCTTAATATAGTGCTTGGCAGAAGGGAAGGGGTTCTCAAGCTCCGAATTCTTCATTATTGTATAATTGGCGTTGCGGAAGCCATAGATCGCCTGTTTGGTATCGCCAACAACAAAGAGGCTTCCGGCCTGGGACAGCGCGTTCTCCAGAAGTGGGCGAAGATTGTCCCATTGAATGAGTGAGGTGTCCTGGAATTCGTCTATCAGGAAATGGTAGATCGTCTCGCCGATCCTGAAATAGATGTCAGGAACAATTTCCTTGCTGATATATTCTGCAAGATTTCTGTTTATGTCCTCGATGAATACCTTGCCCTGACGCCTCTTGATGGATTCAACAGTCTCTCTGAATGAGTCATATAAATTCAGGTACGGCATGGAACGGGATCGGACGAGGAGGGCGACATATCTGTTGATGAGACCGCAGACATTCTCCCACCGGTTTACAATCTGGTCGAATGCGCCCTGTAGGTCTGACCGACCTTTCCCGGGCTTATTGACTGGCGGGCTTATGCGTCCTCTTCCGATAAAATCGGCGAATCTCCCCGCTTTCACGAGACTTAGAATTTCACTGAAAGAAGAGTTTTCGCGTTTCACAAGCCCGGACTTATCGATCATGCTTTCGATGTCCTCAACGGCGGTCTTTATCTCGTGTTTTATCTTGTCAAATGAGCCTGAGTAGTCCTCTATCACTGGTTGTTTGCCTGTCGCAGAGAGCCTGCCATAGAGGCTTTTCACCTCGTCGAGAAGAGCTGATGACGGGTCCCACATGTAAGCTTGCACGCCTTCTCTGCCTTCTTGGATAGCAGAGATTATATTCAGAAGGAGGGTTGCCTCATTCGTTCCCTCATGGACATCCCTCAAGAAAAAATCAAAGGAATATTCCATTATTGCGTCTTTGCTCATGAGGATATCGAAATCGGTGTTGAATCCAAAGTCGATGGCGGAAGTCTTGAAGATCGATGTCATGAAACTGTCTATGGTCCTCACCTCAAAATCGGCATAATCACGGAGTATAGCCTCTACCATCGATCCGGCCCGCTCAGCCAATCTTTCCCTGTCCATCGAAAGGGACTCACGCATCTGTTCTGTTTTTTCAGGATCGGCGAAATGAAGCAATTTAAGCCACTCGATAATCTTCTCCCTCATCTCCTTTGCGGCATTGTTTGAAAAGGTTATGGCGAGAATATTCCGCAGACTGTTCCTCGGTATCCTTTCAGAGAGGAGGAACTGCACGAACCTCTTGGTTAGGTTATGGGTCTTGCCTGAGCCTGCCGAAGCCTTCAAGACAGTGAAATGAGGAAATATCAGGTCAGAGTCTTTTTCTATGATGGGATCTTCCACGCTACTTTCATAGTACGATTAAAAGGCTTCATTTTTCAATCTACATCATTGTTTACATATTAGGGCGCATGCCAGAAAAATACGACAAAGAATCGTTTCGGAGCTTCACACGTGTTGGATACGGATAAGATATATTTAAGCAATATAAGAGCGAAAGAATCCGTCCTGGGCTGGTTCGCTAAAATGGATGGCAGCCAGGAGGGGGATCCTGGCTGCCGGAGGGTGGAGAAGTTTTAAACAAGCTTAAAATAACTCGCAAATATGAAGAAATTATGAAGGTTTGTTAAGAATCTGTTGAGTTATGAGTCCACTTACAATCATACGCAGTGAGAACTTTCAGGTTCCTGTAGAAAAGAGAGACGAGCTAACAGCTCGTCTCTCTTTTCTGTTTTATTAATTACTGTAACTATTCGGCCTTGACGTGTGCTTCCTCGGCAGGCGCCTTTGCGCCAGCCTTGCTTGTGAGGGCCTCTGTCGCATACCCCACTGCAGTTCCGAATATGGCCCCTACCACTATGCTGACCGACCCTATGCAGGTGATGCCT
>CAZNTS010000071.1:0-2907 GCA_964576045.1 uncultured Nitrospiraceae bacterium
AGGCGTTTCGTTTTCATGTGTAGCAACAAAGTGATCAGGGTAAACCCCAAATAGCATAATCCCACGATCGGCGCATCTCGGTTGATTCTTGCTTTGCAAGTCTCTCGTAAATTGGCTGCTGCCTTGATCCTTGTTATCATAATACTTAGTTCAATCACCGCGCTATACCTTTCACGGTCACGACCTAACGTCTTTGAACTAGTCACGACTCCCTTTGCGCGCTCAATTTAGGGAAAACTGCTGATAAGTGTCTTCAGATCGTACAATTCGCATAATACGGAAACGATGCAAAATTCCTCCATAACCAGTAATGGAAAGTAGCTTATTCCGAATATCTTAATCGCTTTGGTGTGTGTCTATTGGTGCGAGCAACCAAGATTGAACCGTGCTAGCGTTATTCTGTGTGTGCGCACGCCAAGTTCGAAAGCTTCTTAATGGGTTGGGTTTACCTTGATGCGAGAGCGTGATGGGGCCTGCAAGAATGGTCTCCAATGCAACCTTCGCGCTTCAAGAGACTCTTGATTGCCGTTCTGTTACTTGTCATCATTATTGGAATCATAGCTGCGTCGAGGCTGCAATTTCGGAGTGCTATTCAGACGACTCAGACAAGTCAGACCGCAATCCCTTTCGTCCCCTTAAACCCGATTATTTTGAATGGGAAAGCTAACGTAACCTTTCCTTCGAGTTACAGTATTCTCGCTAACTATTCTCTGACATTAATCAATAAGGATAGAGTCGAAGGCGGATTCAAGGCTTTAACGTTGGGCAGTATTAGTTCGGCTCAACAACATGCCAACTCAGAAATGTACTACGGTTACTTTAGTCATTGGGATACTCAGGGTTACAAGCCATACATGAGGTACACGCTCTTGGGAGGCAGCGGAGCAGTATCCGAGAATGTTGCTTTGAGTTCTTGTCAGGATTCCACTCACCAGCATATTGAACCGTGCACGATTGAAACGATTGAAAACGCCATAAATGGCTCCGAATGGATGATGATGAATAACGATACTATCTGCTGCGATAACGGTCACAGGACCGACATCCTTGACCCATTTCATAACCGAGTTTCAATTGGTATAGCGTGGAATGCGATTAGCTCGAAGGTGTATTTCGTAGAGGATTTCGAAAATTCTTACTTCCTTACGACCAAGTTCTCCTACTCCTCAGGCGTCGTAACCATCCAAACGACTCAAACGGTTCCACTTTTCTTTACTCCTAACAAGGATATTCTCGCGATTTATTACGACCCGCTCCCTCAACCAATAGCTGTCGGCTTCAACTCGACGCACTCAGAGCTTCAGCCTGATTGCTTGGGTAACGCAACGACATGCGCAGGAGAATCCACCTGTGGAACGGTGAACGAAGCCATGGAGACAAAGCCCTGCGAATATTGGGGAGCCTACGATGCAGGTAGATTGGTAGGTTACGGGTTTCTTCCCTGTCCTAACGGGTACTACTGTCAAAACATGACGATGACCGGTTCGACAGCTTTCTATGCTAACCAATGGGAATACTCAGCCTACAAACTGTCTGGCAACTTCTCTCTGACAGACATTACTCCAAACTATGGCAACGGCGTATACACATTCTACTTATTTGATTCAGAAAACAAGAATTGGCTATCCTTATCCATCTTCGTAGACTCGTAGCTTCAATCAGGTTATCGGCCTACACAAGTGGATTCCACTTGCATAGAATCTCAGCTACCGACAATGCATAATGAGAGAAGGAGGGAAGTCGTTTTTCGTTTAGTGTGTGTGGTACGCCTCCCCCAGAAAAACAAGGACTGACGCCCTGATTCAATCCGCGCCAAAACTTTGCATCCAAACATTCGAGCTAGTATTGTAATCCAGTACTTCCCATCGTGAATTTGTGCCCCCCCGTTTGGTTTACGGCTTCTCGGTTGAAAGAACGAAACTTCCGTATTTCTTCGTTAGCTTGCTTATGACACAGGTCAAGCCGAAGTACTGGGCCATATTTCAATCGAATTAAATCTGCGGCGACAAAATTTTACAGAAGTCAATGTGAGTTTCGTTACCTGTTCATATCGTTTCATGGTTGTTCGCACAATCTCTCAAGCGCGGTTGTATGGACGATTCGTTCAGATGATTGCTTCCTAATCCGAATATATGTTCCTGCGTTTATGGCGAGAATTGTGATGAATAATGCAAATGAAACGGATACTTCCCGTTCTCTTGAGCGTTGTCTTGCTTAGCTTGGCAGCATCCTCGGTTTTTGCCGATCCACTGGTGGCCGGGGGTGTAGTGAACGTTGGAGACCAGTATTCGGTCACGACGATTACTGGAACAGCATCAGCTTGGGTAAACGGCGTCAAGGTAACTGAACTCGCAGATTTACAGCTTCAAGTGCAAGTAACATTCGTCGGCCCACACAACGTGCTCTTCAAAGTAGTGTCAGGGACCTTCCAGATTGGAAATAAACCGTACGCGATTAACGTGGGGAACTGGCAAGGCGTCTACAATCGTGACACTCAAACATCAACATACCAGGGGCCGGCAACCGCCCCGGATGGAAGACCAGCCTACTTCGTAATATTCGGACAGGACACAACTCGAACATCCACCGGAACGTACACGCACAGCCTCAGCGACTTTCTTGGAGAATACGGAGCATTATGGCACGTGGACATGATCAACTTCAGAACCCAAATCATCTAAGCACGAACTAACCTACTTAAGATGCGCCTCCGCAAGAGGCGCACAAACTCTTGCAAATCTATAAGAAACGAACACTGATCTTTTTGTAAGGGTACGCATCAATGGCCAACTTCGATTTCGTAACGATGGCGCACGGCGCGGGCGGATCAGTAATGCAGTCGCTTATCGAGAAGCACATCCTGAGGTATCTTGGCGGGGCAGCCGTGGAGGTCCCGCTTGACGCCCT
>CAZNTS010000072.1:0-7697 GCA_964576045.1 uncultured Nitrospiraceae bacterium
GACCATGTCGAGATGCGAAACCACCTCAGCTCTATCCGCCTCATGGTTTACGGGTCTCCCCGGTTTTATCGCCGATACAGAGGTGTCGGAATTGAGGGCAACAACCAGAATGTCACCTAGAGCCTTAGCCTGACCGAGATAACGCACATGTCCGGCGTGGATTATGTCAAAACAGCCGTTGGTAAAGACAACCTTTTCTCCTGCTGCCTTTGCGACATCCACTTTTTCTTTTAGCTGATTCCGATCAAGAATCTTGCCCCTCTCCATAAGTAAGTGCCCCGTTCCCCGGAATTCTTCACTCGAAATCCTGACACCAACTACCCACTGATTATTTCCAGCAGCATTCCTCTTGCTTTCTGGAGTATCTCCCTGTCACCTTTATAGCTTACCCTGTTCAGCGCTTCATCTATGCCAAACCATTCTGCCGCCTCCACCTCCCAGTTATGGTCGCAAGTCGCGCCGCTCACATATTCGAGCAGATAGAAGTGCACTGTCTTTCTACACTTTGCGTTATCATTCTTAATATAATACCAATACGCGATATCTCCGACTTTCTTCACTATCCGCCCAGAAAGCCCTGTCTCTTCCCGTACCTCTCTTACCGCGGTCTCCGGTGGCTCCTCCCCCTTTTCAACGATACCTTTCGGAAGTGACCAAACGCTCCCATCTTTCACCGCCACAAGGGCAATCTCTGCGCTGCCACCTTTCTTCCTGAAGATTACGCCTCCGGAGGAGACCTGTGTTCTTATCGTTGCCGGTTTCATTATCATATTTCCAATCGATTTAAATGCTCAAATCTTCTTCAGCCACGGTATAACAACTCTAACGAAATCATTATACAAAACGAAAGCCATCAGAGTAATCACAAACATCAGTCCAACCCTTTGGGCAACCATCATAACCCTTTCACTGAGCGGCTTTCTCCTGACGGCCTCAATGGTCAGGAACATGACATGACCTCCATCAAGGATAGGGATGGGCAGAAGATTAATCACCCCCAAGTTAATACTTAAGACCGCCATAAATGCAAAGAAACTCATAGCACCGAGGGCTGCCTGCTGCCCTGCCATCTGAAAGATCATTATCGGTCCCCCCAGTGTCTCCGCGGGTACAATCCGCTGTATCAATTTTATGACTACAACAAAAGTGAGATAGGACATTGCCCAGGTCTTCTTTATCCCGAGGGTAATCGCCTCTAGAAAATTATACCGCTTCTTAAGATCATCGGGCATCGGCTTGACCCCTATAAGCCCGACCTCCTTTTTCTCACCCGTGGGCATCGGGAAGGTGTTCCTCTCGGGGGTTATAGCCACCTCCATAATATTGTCACCCCGTCTGATTTTAAATAGTAAGGCCTTTCCGGGGCTTCCATAAATTATTTCGGTCATATCCTCCCACGTACTGATAGAAGTATCACCTATCTTTACGATCCTGTCCCCCTTCTTGAGCCCTGCCTTCTCGGCTGGCGAACCCTTGGCTACCTCTCCAACATCCGCATAAAGAAGAGGCGATATACCGATATACCATCCCTCTTTGCTCTCGCCAAAAATGTCCTTTTCGGCTTTTTTCTCCGGGGTTACAGAAAGCTCGACAGTAGTGTCGTCCCTTCTCACCTTGAAAAGAAGCGTCTTGCCAGGCGACTCGTCAGAGACCGCTTCTATCTCATCCCAACTCTTTACCGTTGTCCCGTTAACCGAAAGCACCCTGTCGCCTGTCATAAGTCCTGCCTTCGCAGCTGGAGAATGTTCGGCGATTCTTCCCACATACGGTTTCCCAACAGGAATGCCTATGAGAAATATGACGACGAACAGGATAGCAGCAAAGAGTATATTAAAGGCAGGTCCCGCAAGGACGATAAGGATCCTCTTATTCACAGGCTGAAAATTATACGCCCTCGCCTTGTCTTCGTCAGAAATCTCATCGCCGGACTCTTCCCCCAGCATCTTCACATAACCGCCGAGGGGGACTGCCGATATCTGATATTCCGTCTCCCCGCATTTCCTGCCTAGCACTTTCGGGCCGAACCCAAGAGAAAACTTGAGAACCTTCACATTCACCATTTTCGCAAAAAGAAAATGTCCCAGTTCGTGCACAAAAATGAGTATTCCCAGCAGTATAAGCGCGTAAAAAAATGCCATTCCTTCTCCTTATTTTGCAAGAATATTTAACAGGCCGCGTCAGAAGTGAATCCGGATCCCCTCGCGTACTGCGTTACATTTTGCTGATGTATTCCTCAGCCCTCTCTCTGGCCCACCTGTCAGCTGCGATCACGCCGTCAAGCATCTGGCCGCTCCCGTTAACATGTGAATGCATGACCTCACTAATTATAACAGGGATATCGGTAAAACCTATCTTCCTTCCAAGGAAAGCATTGACAACGACCTCGTTTGTGGCGTTGAGCACAGCTGGCATTGTACCCCCTTCTTTCAGCGCCGCATAAGCAAACCTCAGACAAGGAAAGTTCTCTGCATCGGGCCTGTGAAAGGTGAGCTTCCCCACACTGTCGAGCTCAAGCCTGGGAATGGTATTGTCCAGCCTTTCGGGATATGAAAGGGCATACCCTATCGGGCCCCTCATGTCGGGCACAGATACCTGTGCAAGCAGCCCTCCGTCAATAAACTCTACCATAGAATGTACAATGCTCTCAGGGTGGATCAGCACATCGATCCTGTCTGCCGGAAGACCGAAAAGATGAGACGCCTCTATCACTTCAAGTCCTTTGTTCATGAGAGTTGCGGAATCTATGGTAACTTTTTTCCCCATGCTCCACCTCGGATGTTTCAGGGCCTGCTCAGGACTTACGTCCTTCAATTCCTTCATCGTTTTACCCAAGAAGGGACCTCCCGACGCAGTGAGAATAACCCTATCTACCTGACCAGGGTCGTAACCCTCCACACACTGAAAAATAGCGCTGTGCTCGCTGTCCACGGGTAGGATGCGCGCCCCGTGCGTCCTTGCCTCCTCCATCACGATCCCGCCCGCTATGACGAGGGTCTCCTTGTTGGCAAGCCCGATCACCTTACCTGCCCTAATCGCACAAAGCGTCGGGATAAGGCCGCTGAAGCCGACCATGGACGACAGCACAAAATCAGATCCGTCATGCAATGCGACGGCATTGATGCCCTCTTCACCAAAAAGTACCTGGGGTCTGGCACCGAATCTTTTCCTGAGTTCTCCTGCGTCATGCTCACCCGCAACCGCAACGATTTCCGGCTCGAAGGCCATCACCTGCTTTTCGAGGAGGTCTATATTCTTTCCTGCTACAAGCCCGACCACTCTGAACTTGTCCCTGTTCCTAGAAATCACATCGAGCGCCATCCTCCCGATGGAACCGGTCGAGCCGAGAATTGTCACCCGCTTCATTCCATCAACCCCGCTACCACTGAAACCCAGTAAAGGATGGGCCCCGCAAAGAGCACCCCGTCAACCTTGTCGAGAACTCCTCCCTGGCCAGGAATAATCGTACTTGAGTCCTTCACCCCGGCATCCCTCTTGAACATCGATTCGACCAAATCACCGATTATGGTCGTAGTACCTATTATCAAACCCATCAAGGCCGCTTTCCATGGATCCAGCGCCCGGACGAGAACAAGGTTCAGCAGCCAGCCCGAGAACGCACCGCCCAGCACCGATCCGACGGCTCCCGCAACGGTCTTGTTGGGACTCACCTCTGCATACAACTTTCTCCTCCCCATACCCTTGCCAACGTAAAGCGCAAAGCTGTCAGCGATCCACACACAGCCGAATAAAAAAATGATCCACCGAGGTCCGCCAAGCTGTCTTATAAGAAGCTGAAAAGATAGAAGGCATGGAATGTATAACAACGCAAGTATCGTGTATGATATGTCTCGAAGGGAAGAGCCGGGCTCCCTCCGGCCGAAAAGTCTTATCGCAAAGATCGTCATAAATGCAGGCAGCGACACATAAGGCAGAGGATCCCCTGTGAGGTACGCTGCAAAAAAAATGCAGCCTCCGCAAACCATTCCGGCACCCTTCATCAGGGCATCGACGCGGTACATTGAATAAAATTCCCACATCGCTAACAGAGCAATGGCCAGGAGAAGCGCAAAGAAATAGGACCCGGGAAGTTTCATGACGTAGAAGTAAAAAGGGGGAAGGAGGATGGCGGCAGCCAACAGTCTCTTGATCTGCATCCTAGGACTCTGCCCTTGCGTGGACCATACCAAATCTCCTCTCCCTCAGCTGGTAATCGTGTAACGCGAGGAAAAACTCTTCACGCGTGAAATCAGGCCATAAGGTCTCAGTAAAATAGAGTTCTGTGTAAGCCGCCTGCCAGAGGAGGAAATTACTGATACGCTTTTCGCCGCTTGTACGAATGATAAGATCGGGGGCCGGGATTCCGCAGGTGTCAAGGAGGGAATCAAAGTATTTTTCAGTGACCTCCTCCGCCTTCACGTCCAGACTTATCGCCTTTTTCACTGCCCGTATAATCTCATTTCTACCGCTGTAACTCAGCGCAAGAACAAGGTTCATACCCTTGTTGTGAAAGGACTTCTCTTCAGCGTCCTTAACTAGACTCTGTATAGTAGCCGGCAACCTCCAGACCTCTCCGATGGTCCTGAATACAATGCCCTTATCGATCAATTCTTTGATTTCCTTTTTCAGATAGAACTCGAGGAGTTTCATCAGCATCGACACCTCTTCGTTCGGTCTGTGCCAGTTCTCTAAGGAAAACGCGTACAGGGAAAGGGTCTTCACTCCTACTTCTGTTGCACCGGCGATGACTTCCCTCGTCCTTTCCGCACCCCTCTTGTGACCTTCTATTCTCGGGAGACCGCGCATTTCCGCCCATCTTCCGTTCCCATCCATGATAATGGCTATATGTTCAGGGATCCTGCCGGACAATAACACGATGCCTCCCTCTTACCTGCCCTTAATAGAGTAGACGTAAAGCATGCTCCCTGTTGCACTTTCTCCCTTGAATATGTTCTTAGGCTTAAGTCCAAACAGCGGTTTGCTTAAAACGACTAGTTTATCATTTAGAAATGCATAGTCCATTACACTTCCCGATATACCGTCTATCAGGGTATTCTCTTCCATGGAGAGTCCGGTCCACCACAGTGTCTTTATCTGTGAGCTCTTGAATCCAAGCCCTCTCACCATTGTGGTGAGAGGAATCCTTTTCACCACAAAAGACTCCCTGTTCCTCAGGCTTATCCTGTCCTTTATAGACCACTCGCCCTTTTCAACCATTACAGTAGGCGCAGCCCTCTTGAAACTTGCACGGAACCCTGGGAAGCTCTCCCTGCTCTGCCAGACCCTTAGCCTCTCGTTATTATAGAGGTTCAAATACCCGGCGTCATCGTATATCAGCAGGTATCTCGCTCCGTCTGGCCCGTCCACAAATGAAAAATCATATATACCCACTCCTTTCGGCAAACTTAAGGGCTCTCCCTCCGTAAACTTGCCAGAGTTATACGAAATCCTGAAGACGGGTCCAACGAAACCGTCTGCTCCGTCGTATTTCTGGGCGACGAGTCCCAACTTCGGCACCGCTCTCAAAAAGACGTTACCCTTCCAAAGCAGCTTAAGCTCAGAGCCTCTCAGTGCATAAATATACGAAACTATTCTCCCTTCGTCCTTGACGGTAGGCCTGGTATCACTCGCAACATCCTCGTATCTTCCCCTTAGTGCAGTCACGATTATTTCGTCCTTCCCGTCTCCGTCGACATCCATTGTGTCGACCCAGAGGAAATCGTCGGAACCTGAGCCCTTGAAATCGTTCATGCTCTCGAGACTTGTGCCCAAGGAATATACATGCAAGTCGCGTCCCGATCCAAAAATAAGTTCTTGATTCCCATCACCGTTCAGATCACCGGTTGCGAGAAGAGTCGCACTGAAAGGAAGATCGAAATAATAGAGCACGTCCCCTGCCGAAACAAGCGGGGCCGCTATGTTGCGTGCGGTCCTGAGTTCTTTCACGAGGGTCTCATCAACTTTCCCTCTCATGTCCGCAAACTGAGCGCCGTCCTCTGTCCAGAGAACCCTTTGCTTCAGGACAACTTCTTTTTCAGACTCATCAGAGGTGAGGACAATAGCGGCATCAGTGCCAAGTTTTTTTGCCTCAGCAATTATCTGTGCATCGTCTGCCGAGTCGAGGGCCGTATCTACAAGTTCCAGCCTTCCGCTCCCTTTTAGTAACTGGTAGTATGCCTCGGCAATGTTCCAGTCTACTTTCCTATCCTGATAAAAAAGGACTCGAACCTTCATCTCCGAGATCCTCACAATGTCCCCTTCCTTGACCTCACCCATCAGGGCCTCCATAGTCGACCCGCTGTCGCTCACGCTCTTCACCTCCGCTTTGCCGACAGGGGCCTCCACCCTACCCATGGGTTCCTTGGTGACCGGATGAAGGAAGGGGGTCCCTTCCCTGAAAACCGTCAGCCTCATACCTCGTCGTATCCCCGATTTCTCCCCGAGGTCCGAAGTGATGGTCTTCCCTTCAACAGTAAGGATTTTGCCCTTCAATGGCTTAAAATAGGAAAGAGTTTCGTCCTTGAGCTGATTCATCGGGTCCTGCGCATATGACGTTTCGGCGGACGACAGCAACACCACGAGAATAAGTGATGTGCACAGGGCTCTATACACTCTAAATGGATTGGCAAATCGTTTCTTGTGTCCCATGTGTCTTGTCCTGTTCCTCACTTTACCTCCCGAAAATCTATATTAAACCCTAACCTCTTGCGTCCACTAAAATCAAGTCTTTTCACAAAATAAAAGGCCGTTCCCTGGTAGATCCGCTCGACGCCTTCCTCTGAAAGAGAAACTGTCTCCACAGGATAATGCCAGAGGGCTATCTCCTCATCAAAGAAACAAAAGAAACCGAGATTCAGGAACCCATCCCTGATCGAAAAGTCCCTGACGCCCTCATGTGCTCCACGGTCTTTGATGAGCATGCTCTTGTCATTGACAAGAAGGGAGGCGTTCGGTGAACCGAGAAAAGACAAGTTCAACTCAATTCCGAAGATCCCGGAATAGCTTCCCGTCAGCATATACTCCACCCCGATCGACGGACCCTGAATTCTCACAGTCTTATCGATTTTCAGCGCATGGCCTGAAGCAACACCCTCCCTTGAAAGCCTTACACGGACGGCTTCGCCTCTCTTAATGGCATCCATAACATATACGCCATTGATGAAATCCCCTGTCTCCTGATATCCTGCTCCTGCAAGGGAATCAAGATCGGCGCCGGAAGGGAGAAAACGGTCGAGAAGTGATGTTCTGGTATATGGATCATAAACCAGATATTTCGAAAGACCTTCCTCTTTCACCGTAAGTCGTTCGTGAATCGTACTGGCTCTTCCAGACTCCTGAGTCGATTCGGCCAACCGCGAATGATACGCCTCGCGTCTCCTTGTAAGTATGTCCAGGACATTTACTGGATTGCGTTTCAGGGAAAGCTCAACCAAGCCTCCTCCGCGTTCTGTGAAAAATGCAGTCATGTGCGCAGTTCCTATGCAGATCTCCCTAAAACCGTCACAATTTATATCTCCCTCTGTCTTCCAGGGCGCACGGGCATTAACAGCGACTTTTCCCGTGGAGCGCTCGGCCTTGGACCGGTTGAGCACCTCTTCAGCCATTGATTCCGCTGTAACAAGATGCCGATAAAGGGCAGACCGCAGATGGGGAAGATATAATCCTCCGAATATCCCATGCCAGTAAGCATCATTGCACTG